>JAISUN010000130.1 GCA_031272085.1 Dysgonamonadaceae bacterium
GCATTTGTGCTTCGCATAGATACGCAAACTATGGAAGCGGTGGAACGCTGGGCGGCGGCGGAGTTTCGCAGCGTGAACGGGCAGATTTTGTACGTTCTGAATCAGGCTTTGAAGAAGCAGGGACGGCTAAAAAAGTAACTTTTCGTAAGCCCGCCGCAGCCCGCTCCGCATGCGGACTTCGCCGCAAAAAGCGAATCCGAGCCGGTCGAGCATTTTCAGCATAAACTCGTTGTCGAAATTTGTATCGATACGGAAACTGCGGAGGCCGCATTCGCGGGCGTACTGCTCAATCCGCCGCATAAAACCGGTGGCTACGCCGCGGTTTTTCATTTCGTCGGCAACTGCTAACCGGTGGACGACAACATAAGGGCAGTTGCTCAACCAACGGCCTTCAATCAGGTTGTAAGCCGGTTCGCCGTCGAAAATCACAGCAGCGTAGGCAATAGTAATCGCTTCATATTCAAGCACAAAACCGTAGCCTTTTTCTATATCGTTCCGGATATTTTCCATAGCCGGATAGCCGTCCTGCCACTGTCGGCTGCCACGCAGTCGCATCTGTTCCTTTGCCTGTGCGATTATTTCCATAATCCGCTCTGCATCGGCTTTTTCTGCTTTTCGAAAGATGATTTTTTCGTCCATTTTCGTTGTGATTTAGAATCCCACAGTCGGGCGCGGCTTGTTGGCTGCAAGTTTTTCTTCGCTGCAAAAGCGGTGCAGGTCGTCGATTGTCAGGCTGTCGCCGCGGATAATGTTTTCGACCGTATATTTTCGGGAAATATTTTCGATTTCGCCGCCGCTGAACTCGTATTTTTTCGCGAGTTCGTCGGCTTCTTCCGCTTTTAAGGCGGGAATCAGGGTTTGCCAAATCTCGCTGCGGGTTTGCGCCGTTGGCCGCCGGAACTCCACTTTATACAGGAAACGCCGCTCGAAAGCCGAATCCATATTTCCGCTCAAATTGGTGGTTGCAATCATAATTCCGTCAAGGTTTTCCATCTCTTGAAGGATAATGTTTTGAATGGCGTTCATCGTCTGGTCCACTGCTCTTCCGCCGCCGCCTTCCATTCGTTTGCCGATAACTGCGTCGGCCTCGTTGAAAAGCAGTATTGGAGCCGGTTCCGAAAGAATTGCCGCACGGTGGTAGGAATCGAAAACTTCCTTGATTTTTCGTTCGCTTTCGCCAAGCCACATGCTTTTTGTTTCCGAAATATTGACTGTAAACAGGTTGCGGCCGGTAGCGCGGGCGAGTTGATAGACCGATTCGGTTTTTCCGGTACCCGGAGCGCCGTAAAAGAGGCAGGCAAATCCTTTTCTCATTCCGGCGTCGAGCAGCCGCTGTTGAACGTTTTTAAAGTTCTCTTTTTCAAGCAGTTTTGCAAGGGAATCCAACTGTTTGCGTTCTTCGGCGTTGAAATAGAGTTTTTTTTCTGTAATCGTCTCAAAATTAATTATTTGATTTGGTTTTGGCTGCGTCTTTTCAAATGTCCTGTCGAACATATTTTCGTGTCTGTTAAATGGAATTTCGGCCGTATCTTTCAGAATTTCTGCGAGAAATTTTTTTTTCGCTTTTCGGGTAAGGACGTAACATTTCCCGTCCAATTTTATGTAATCCGGCTCGAAAGCGGGATGCGACTTGTTGATAAATGTAAGTCGGATGCGGCGGTAATCGCGTCTGTCGTCGAAGAGTTCTTCCAAATCCGACAGGAAAACGTGTTCGTACGCGTTGTTTACCAGCAAATGGCAAAAATACAGGAAAACCGTCAATTCATCGGGTTTCCACTTCTGTTCTTTTATTGCTTTTGCGAAAGCGGTGGAATTGTCGGCGAGCAGGGCGGCAAACTGGTCGGCACGCTCGTCAAACAGCATATCGGCGCTAAAATATTCGTTAAGTTTTTCAAAAACGTCTTCGACGGGCATATCCGGCAAATTTGGAATCAGAGCGTGATTGGGACTGTTTTTCGGAATTTCCGCCTTTGCCGCTTCGAGCAGGCCGTCGAGTTGGTCGTCGGAAACAGCATTTCGGGCGTAAAACATTGCCTGCGAATTGGCGCGAATCACTTTATTGTCTATAACAGAGCGTAATACAAGCCCTTCGAGGCTGGAACAGCGGCTCAATGCCACATAGACTTGCCCGTCGGAAAATGCAGCCCCGACGTCGGCTATCACGCGGTCGAAAGTCAGTCCCTGGCTTTTGTGAACGGTAATCGCCCACGCCAATTTTATCGGATATTGCTCGAAAGTCCCGATAACTTCTTCGTCAATCCGGTTTTCCTTGCGGTTCCACGAGTAGCGGATATTCAACCATTCGGTCATATCGACCGGGATTTCCTTGCCGTCGGGCAGGGTTACGAGCATATTCTGGTCGGTGATGGACGAGATTTTTCCCATTAATCCGTTGTAATACTGGGGCATATTGTTGCGGACGAACATTATTTGAGCGCCCTCTTTCAGCCTCAAAACCGGATTTGTCGGCATAATTTCTTCGGGGAAAATGCCGGTTACTCTGGCCTCAAAAACTTTTTCTTCGGCGGGAAGTTTGGCCAATTTGGTGCGGTTGATGTCGTCGGCAATCCGGTTGTGGGAGGCAAGGGTGATGTACGGTTCGTTGTCATTTGGCTGAAAATAAGGAAGATAGCGCGAATTGAGCAGTTTCATATCTTCCGCTGTCATCGAATTGATGCGGATATGGTTGAGCAGTTCGATAAAAACGGGGTCTTTTTGGCGGTAAATTTTCTTCAATTCGATGTACAGAAGCGGGTTTTCCCTCACTGCCTGCGAACTGAAAAAAAACGGGCTGTCGTAGAATTGCGCAAGAATTTTCCACTCCTCGCCGCTGGCGATTGGCGGGAGTTGGAAAGTGTCGCCGATGAGCAATATCTGAACGCCGCCGAAAGGCTGGCTGTCCCAGTCGCGCACCCACCGCAGGAGTTTGTCGATAGCGTCGAGCAAATCGCATCGCAACATCGAAATCTCGTCTATGACAAGGAGTTCGAGCGACTTCATCAACTCGGTTTTGTCCTTGTTGTATCGGAAAAAGTCGGAAATGCAGCGTTTGTCGGCCTCGCCTTTGGGGGCTTTCCGGCGGAGGCGCACGTCGTCGGGCAGGAAAACTCCGCGTCCGAGTTGGAAAAACGAGTGAACCGTCTGTCCGCCCGCATTGATAGCGGCAACGCCGGTTGGAGCCAGCACAACCATCTGTTTTTTCGTTGTCTGGCGGATAAATTTCAAGAAAGTTGTTTTGCCGGTTCCGGCCTTTCCTGTAAGGAAAATATTTTTGTCGGTAAGTTGCACAAACTCGGCTGCCTGATTGAAAATCAGGTTGTTATCGTCTAATTCCGTGTTGTCAACTTTCATAAAAACTTTGCATTAAGATATTTTGCAAAGTTAATTTTTTTATTTTTAATTAGCAACCAGTTTTAGGCAAAAAGATGAACAATTTCCTCAGCCCTCAGCATTTTTTGTTCGCCGCTTTGCATATCTTTTATTGTGATTTTGCCTTCTGCAATCTCGCTTTCGCCTGCTATTGCCACGAAAGGAATGTGGTTGTCGTCGGCGTAGGAAAACTGCTTTTTCAGTTTGGCCGCTTCGGGATAAATCTCGGTCGGAACGCCTGATTTGCGCAGTTTCAGCGCCAACGGCAGGATGTAATTTTCTTCCGTTTCCCCGAAATTGACGAAAAGGACGCGGGTTTGCTGCGTCGAAGCATCGGGATAGAGGTCTAACTGATTGAGTACGTCGAAGATACGGTCGGCTCCGAAAGAAATGCCGACTCCCGAAACGCCTTGCAGCCCGAAAACTCCGGTCAGGTTGTCGTAACGTCCGCCGCCTGTGATGCTGCCAATTTGCACGTCGAGCGCTTTTACCTCGAAAATTGCGCCGGTGTAGTAGTTCAGTCCGCGAGCCAGGGTGAGGTCTAATTCAAGTTCGGCTGCAAGCGGATTCAGAGCGGTTTTTGTAAGCACGGTTTCTATTTCTTCAAGGCCTTTCAACCCTGTTTCGGAAGATTTCAGGACGTTTCGCAGGACGCTGATTTTTTCTTCGTTGCTGCCCGAAAGTTGGATTATCGGCTGCAATTTTTCAATCGCCTCGCGGCTTACGCCTTTTGCGGACAGTTCGGCGTTCACATTTTCGAGGCCGATTTTGTCCAATTTATCTATTGCGACCGTTATGTCGGTTATTTTTTCGGTTTCGCCGATGATTTCCGCTATTCCGCTCAAAATCTTGCGGTTGTTGATTTTTATCGAAACGCGGATTTTGAAGCGGCTGAAAACTTCGTCGATAATTTGCAGCAATTCCAGTTCGTTCAGCAGCGAATCGGAGCCGATAATGTCGGCGTCGCACTGGAAAAACTCGCGGTAACGCCCTTTTTGCGGGCGGTCGGCACGCCAGACTGGTTGAATCTGGAAGCGGCGGAAGGGGAAAGTTATCTCGTTGCGGTGCTGAACCACGTAGCGGGCAAAAGGCACCGTCAGGTCGTATCGCAAGCCTTTTTCGCAGATTTTGGATGCGGGTAGAGACGCGGCCTGCCACGCCGCTGCATCAACGCCTGCAAGAAAATCGCCCGAATTGAGGATTTTGAACAGCAGTTTATCGCCTTCCTCGCCGTATTTTCCCATCAGGGTTGAAAGATTTTCCATCGCCGGAGTTTCTATTTGTTGGAAGCCGTAAAGCCGAAATACAGCGCTGATTGTGTCGAAAATATAGTTGCGTTTCGCCATTTCTGATGGCGAAAAATCGCGAGTTCCTTTTGGAATTGTTGGAGTTTGCATTGTCGTATTAATTTTTTTTCTATCTTTGCACTCTCATTTAAAAGAGTTTCAAAAAATGATTTTTAAATTTTTAATTTTTGTAATTTTATTTATTTTGTTTATTGGCGTATTCTTCGGATTCTCAATATTCAGGCTTATTTTCGGCTCGTCAAGTCGAAACGGCAAGTCTGCTCAAAACACCCGAAGTGAACAACGCGGCTCGCAATCGACGGCCAAAACCAAATCTTCGCAAAAAATCATCAGTAAAGACGAGGGCGAATATATTGATTTTGAAGAAATTAAGGATTAAACAACAAGTTATAATCCCGTTTTCCCGCCGTATCTGTCCAAGTTTTTGGAATAAATTTCCAATCGCTTGTTATTTTCGGATTTATTATTTTTTCCTTCTTCATCCATTGCATAATGTAATAGCGTAAATCGACTGTGGTAGAATAAGTTATGTGCGAAGTCAGACTGTCGGGAGCGATGCCCGCACCTTCGGTCAGATGTCCGCCTCCGCCGTTTCCGCGATAGGAATTTATAGCGGCCGAATAATCGGCGTCGAGGCTGAACCGTTTTCCGTTTTTCATCTTGCCGTCTATCGTAATCCGCTCGCCATAAGGCTTTGTGGCGTCAACGGTATATGAAATTCCCGCTGCCGAATCGAAGTTATAGTTCTCTCTTTCAAACAGATAGCGTTTGCCTTTCTGTGTGATTTTCAGGAAACGGTCGTCCGGCGAGTGCATAGTATTTATCCACAAATCGTACGAAAATTCGAGGAAGTCCTTGATTTCCCGCCCTTTAAGGCGCATTGTATAAAGCAGGTTTTCGTACTTGTAGAGTTTGAACATATCCGAAACCAAAATATCGCCTTTTTTAATCTCGGTGTTGTACGACAGCGGCGAAGCGAAGGAAATATCGGCTCCTGTCAGGTCTAACTGAATCCTGTGAATCATATCCACGAAAGCCGAAGGCCCCAGATAAGCCTCGCGCGAAGAAAAATCCTTCTTTGAAACGGCAATTTTTTCCGACACAAAAAGGCTGACTTTCAGCGAATCGCCACGGAATCGGGCGAGAAAACCGCTGTCGGGGTCGTATTTGTTCGTATTGACTAATTCGCCATCGACGGAAAAACGGCCATCGCTGTCGATAGTTATTGTCGCTTCGCTCAAATAGTTGCCGTTTGCTCCCGGATTTAGGAAAACGACCGATTCGCCGTTCTCGTAATCCGATTTTTTGTAAAGCGGACGGTGGTCGTGGCCGAGGAAAATGATGTTGAACCCTTTCACGTAAGCGGGCAAATCCAATCCTCCGTCTTCTTCAATCCCGCCCTGAACAGTGTTTGAGGCCGCCCCAAGATGAAACAGGCCGATTATAATGTCGGCTTTTTCAACATTTTTCAGATATGGAACCCAGCGCTCGGCAGTCGAACGGGCAGATTCAAAATACATATCCTGCCAAAGATTTTTCGGCAACCAGAGCGGAATTGCAGGGGTAATCATCCCCAGAACGGCAATTTTCAATCCCTGTATTTCTTTGATATAGAAGGGCTTAAAATAAGATTCCGTTCTATTTGAGCCTTCTCTAATGGCATTTGCAGCCAAACAGGGAAAAGGGCACTGCCTGACATAGCGGTCGTAAACCGCCGCTCCGGTTTCTATATCGTGATTTCCGATTGTCGCAGCGTTGTAGCCCATAAACTGCAACATTCGGGCGGCTAAATGCGTTTGCGTAGTGTCGATAAAATTGTAATAATAGGCGGTCGGCTGCCCTTGCAGAATATCGCCGTTGTCGAGCAGCAGGACGTTTTCGGCGCCGAATTTTTCGCGCTCCTGACGGACGTAGGCGTAAATCCTTGACAAACTGCCGCTTGACGCCCGCTGTTCTATAAAGTCGTAAGGAAAAAAGTTTCCGTGAATATCGCTTGTTTGCAGGATTTTTATAATCCGCGGAGGCGCGGAATCCTGATTTTCTTCGGCACGTAAACTGTTGATACATAAGAAAATAGCAATCAGCGTCAATATCAGCGGAAATTTTTGCTTATTACTCATATTTCATCGTCCGCCTTTTATAAGCGAGATAAACTCCTCGCGCGTTTTTGCCTGGTTGAAAGCCCCCGTAAAATCGGAGGTTGTAGTAATGGAATTTTGTTTTTCCACGCCCCGCATTTGCATGCAAAGGTGTTGAGCCTCAATCACTACCATTACGCCGAGGGGATTCAGCGTTTGCTGGATGCAGTCCTTAATCTGGGTTGTCATCCGCTCCTGAATTTGCAGGCGGCGGGCAAAAACGTCCACCACGCGGGGAATCTTGCTCAATCCGACCACCGACTTATTTGGAATGTAGGCTATATGCGCTTTTCCGAAGAAAGGCAGCACGTGATGTTCGCACATCGAAAAGAAATCTATGTCCTTCACGATGACCATCTGTTTGTAATCTTCGATAAATTTTGCCGACGAGAGGATGGCTCCGGGTTCTTGCCCGTAGCCCCGCGTGAGGAAAAGCAGGGCTTTCGCCACGCGGTCGGGCGTTTTCAGCAGGCCTTCGCGATTGACGTCTTCGCCCAGCAGTTCGAGTATTTTTTTGTAATGAAAGGCGATTTCTTCCCGTTTTTTCAGCATTTCAGGCGTCCATTCCATTGATTTATATTATTTTACAGGTATGTTAATTTTATCGCTTACAATATTCATTTCCCTTCCAAATTCGGGGAAGGCTTTGCGGAGTTCCTGCCGGAACTGGACGGCTTCTTCCCGAGACGTAAAGTCGCCTGCAAGCAGTTTCCAGTTGGGCGCCTCAAAAGTGATGTAAGTCGCCGTTTCGGGAAATATATCGCGAATGCGGTTGCCTTTTTGAGTTGCCTCGCTTCGGGCTGTACTTGCGTTATTGCTCATAAAAACCTGAATCCGGTAGCCGTTGGCTTTGCGGTAACTCGTTTCGCCGACGCTGACGTCGGTAAATGGGATTCCGAGCAGGGCGGTAATGTTCGGGTCTGATTCGACCTCGATGACGCCTTTTCCCGTTTCGGGGGTTTTCAGGTCGTCGATTATCGTAACCTGCTTGACTTGCGCGTTAGAAGCGGAAATCGCCAATACGGGCAAAAATATTGCAAATATTAATTTTCTCATTTTTTCTGATTTTATCAGAAGGCCTCTACAATGGGCAAAAATTTCTCGACCGAGAGCGATGCACCGCCTATCAAACCGCCGTCCACATCGGGATTTGCAAAAAGTTCGGCCGCATTTCCGGCATTGCAACTGCCACCATAGAGTATCGAAACGTCTTCTGCCGCCTGTTTGCCGTATTTTGCTTCAACGGTTTTGCGGATGAAAGCGTGCATTTCCTGCGCCTGCGCCGAGGTTGCGGTTTTTCCGGTTCCGATAGCCCAAACGGGTTCGTAAGCCAGTACGATTTTCCCGAAATCTGCCACAGAAAGGTCGAACAGCGATTCGCGGATTTGTTTTTCCACAACGGCATTTTGCGAGCCTGATTCGCGTTCGGCCAAGACTTCGCCGATGCAGAAAATCGGGGTAAGTCCGTTTGCCAAAGCGAGTAAAACCTTTTCTTTCAGGATAGCGTTGGTTTCGCCGTAATAAGCGCGGCGTTCGGAGTGTCCGATAATCACGTATTTAGCGCCTGTCGAGGCTATCATTGCCGCCGAAACTTCGCCGGTGTATGCTCCCGAAACCTTGTCGGCGCAATTCTGGGCGCCAAGGCCTATGCTTGTAAGTTCGGGCGCTATCGAAGCCAGATGAATGAACGGCGTGCAGACGATTACGTCGCAATTTACCGTTTTGCCGTTCAATGCCTTTTGCAGGTCTTTGGCTAATGTCAATCCTTCTTGCAGGCTGTTGTTCATTTTCCAGTTGCCTGCTACAATGTTTTTTCTCATTTTGTGTTTATTTTTTATGTTAATTTAATCTTTTTCGCCTTTTGAATGTTTGCGTGAGTGGCGTTTCCGCCGTTTTACCACATCTATTGCATAAAGAACGGCCATCGGAATGCAAAAAATGAGGGCTGCAACAAAAATTTTCAGAGCCGGACGACTGTGGGGCATAATGACTAATTTGCTTTCAACCAGAGGCTTATCTAATAATTTCTGTTGCGGCAGGTTGGCGTCAGGCCATTTGTTGATAATCGTTCCGTTTTTCAGCAGCAACAGGCCGGGATTCGACCTGATGATGGTTTTCAGCGGCGTTTCGTCTGTTGTGCAAACCGGATATTCGGCTCCGGTAGCCGATTTCCATTCTGCTATCTCGCTGTTTGGGGAGGATGTAAGCGCATAAAACCGGTATCCGTATTTCCGCGAATAATCGTAAAGCGCATTTATCCTGTCCACGTGAACGTCGCTCGCATCCTTGAATTTGGACGAAATGAGCAGAAAAGTGTAGGACGTGTCGGATAAAACCTCTTCTGTAATATCGTCTTCGTTGGCCGTAGTTATTGTAAAGTCGTGAATTGGAGGCTCATAGCCTTTTTTTATGAGTTTCGACTTCTGGTCAACGAAAACCCAGGTCGTGTCATCGCTTTTCGGATAATTTTCGAGGGTAAATTCCTGTTCCACGCCATTTTTCTTATAAATCAGAACCGTTTCGTAAACGTCGTGTTCCGCATCTTCGGGAACGGTCATCAGGCTCGGAATATTTGCCCCGATTTTGTAAGGCCGGAAATCGACTATCGGCAGGTAAGTGCAAGTAAACCAGCAAAATCCGAGAATGAAAACGTAAGTCCACAGAACCGCCGAATTGTAGGATTTATGCGAAAAAACGGGGGTTATCTGCTTGTGCCACAGGACGACAATCACAGCGGCGGCTAATAGGAAAAGGTTTTTGTAAAACGTTGCCCAGTTGCTGATTACCAGCGCATCGCCGAAGCATCCGCAGTCGGTAATCGGATTTTTGATTGCCAAATACAGCGTCAGCGGCGTCATAACGAGCATAAAAAGCAGACTGAAAATGGTGTTGAACCTGCGGTAAATGCCCATCAGCAGGAAAACTCCAAGGCCAAATTCGATGGCAATCTGGATGATGCCCAGAGGCATAGCGGCAAAGTCGAGGTCGCCCAACCCGAAAGCCTCCAAATATTCCGCGTTTTTAATGGCCGTTCCCCAGGGGTCGATGGCCTTTACGAAGCCCGAAAAGATAAAAAGCAATCCGAGGCAAACGCGGCAAATCTCAACGATTATTTTCTTGATATTCAACGGTTTATTGTTCATAATCTAATTTTATCAACGCAAAAAGCGCATAGTTAATCATATCCATATAATTCGAGTCAATTCCTTCTGATGCAAGCGTTTGGCCGTTGTTTGATTCTATGTTCTTGACGCGGTTTATTTTTGTCAGAATCATATCGGTATATGAACTTATCCTCATATCGCGCCAGGCCTCGTCGTAATCGTGGTTTTTGTCGAGCATCAGTTCTTCGGAAGCGGTAATATTCCGGTCGAAAAGTTGCAAGGCGGTTGCCGAATCGATATCTACCGCGTCGGCATAACCTAACTCAATCTGAATCAGTCCGATAACGCTGTAATTAACTATCGCGATAAATTCCGAGCGTATGCCGTCGTCGATTTTCTGTTCGCCTTTTGTTTCGAGGCTCCGGATTCGTTTTGCCTTTATAAATATCTGGTCTGTAACCGATTGCGGGCGCATTATCCGCCACGACGGGCCGTAGTCGAACATTTTTTTCTCAAAAATCTCGCGACACACTGCAATTACCTTCTCAAATTGTGATTTCGTATTCATTATTTTACCATATTCGGCTGCAAAATTACTATAATTAATTGAAAAACGGAAATGAAAGAGGGAAAAATTTCATTTTAAAGAATCCCTAAATTTTAAAAAATTAGTTAAATATCGTTTAACTAATGGAAAGTAAAAAATATTCTACTATCTTTGCAGGCTGAAAGAAGGCTTTTTTTAGCCGGAAACGTAATTAAAACAAATTTATGAGTAAAGTAAAAACAGTTGCTTTTATTGTAACATTCGTATTGAGTACTATAATAATTAACGCTCAAAACTATTCCGATTCGCCGTATTCTATGTACGGTTACGGTAAACTCGCCGACAAAGCGTTCGCAGCCCAGAGGGGTATGGGCGGCATCGGATACGGATTTCGGGATAATCATTATATCAATCCCATGAATCCGGCGTCCTTCTCGAAGGTCGATTCGCTCACTTTTATGTTCGATATGGGACTGACGGGCAACTACGCTACGTTCAAAGACAAGACGGGCAGCGCAAGCGACTGGAACGGCAATGTCGATTATATGGCTTTTCAGTTCCGCCTGCTGCGCGGACTTGGAATCGGCGTCGGCCTCGAACCTTTTTCATACGTAGGTTACAGTTACAACGACAACACTTATACGCAGTCCTCTACGGAAACCGATTCGGTGTATGTTTACCGCAATTTCAGCGGGACAGGCGGATTGAGCAAGGTTTACGGGGCGCTTTCGTATAATTTCTTCGACCGTCTGGCGCTCGGCGTCAAGGTTTCGTATATGTTCGGCGATAATGTGAAACTGAAAACTATCACTCCTGCAATAGGATATTCTTCGGTTTATGCCGACACACTCCGCTCATCGGGAATAACTTACGACTTCGGACTTCAATACGTTCAGCCGCTCGGCTCCCGCCAAACCCTGGTTGTGGGCGCGGTTTTTTCGCCGAAACAGGAAATAAATACGCGGATAGCAACCAGCGAACTCCGAGGCTCGGTTTACGATAAAAATTA
Source organism: Dysgonamonadaceae bacterium (assembly GCA_031272085.1). Lineage (GTDB taxonomy): Bacteria > Bacteroidota > Bacteroidia > Bacteroidales > Azobacteroidaceae > Azobacteroides. Next base: position 11,475 of record JAISUN010000130.1, read on the forward strand.
CACAACAACCGATTCGATTTTTGAAATCCCGATGTCAATAGGCATTGGCGCGACTTACAATAAATTGAACAAGACGACGCTGGGAATAGACGCCCTGTACGAAAAATGGGCCGACGCCCGCTTTTACAACGTAACCGGCGCCTTGGCCGACCGCCTGAAAATCAGTCTGGGAGGCGAATACATCCCGGATGCAAATTCAGGGAAACTGTTTTCGAGAATCAGGTACCGCGCGGGATTGAATTATACCAATTCATATATCCGGATAGGCGGCGAAGGATATAAAATGATAGGCGCAAATATCGGTTTCGGTATTCCTATGGTTGACCGCCGCTCGTTTATCAATCTCGCTCTGGAATATTCGCGGCTGATTCCCGATGTATCTTCCTATATTACAGAGCAATACTTTCAATTAACATTAAGTTATACCTTTAACCAGGCGTGGTTCTTAAAACAAAAAATTCAGTAATCGTTCTGCTTTTTTCCTGCGTTTTTGCCGCTTCCTGCGACAAAAAGACCGGCGGAATCCCCATTGTTCCCATCAATGTGGAAACAATGCCTATGTTGCACGCCGAGAATGTTACCGCCTTTTTGTCCGATTCGGGATACACCCGCTACAAGGTCGTCGCAAAAATCTGGGATTCCTATTCTAATAAGGACAATCCGCACTGGCATTTTCCCGAAAAAATCTATGTCGAGCAGTACGATACCCTGTTTCATGTAGTCGGCCACCTGAAAGCGGATACTGCCTATTTCTTTGAACGGCAAAATCTCTGGAAACTGATTGGCAATGTCTATGTCATTAATATAGAAGGAACTACCCTCGAAACTTCCGAACTGTTTTGGAGCCAGAACGCGCCCCATGGCGACCGCTGCGCAATAAGGGTAGATAAAAGCAAATTTGTAAAGATAACCCGCATCAACGGCGATTTCTGGACAGGATACGGACTTTGTTCCGACCAGGCGATGAACGACCCGCGGATTTATTCCATCGGAGGCGAAATAACTTACACCGAACGCGCCGACAGTCTGGCTGCCGACAGCGTAAAACAAGCGGAAAAGGAGGCGCAGCCGTGAACATAATACTGATAGAAATAGGGATTACGCTGCTGTTTTCGGCATTTTTTTCGGCCTCGGAAATAGCCTTTGTCAGTTCAAATAAACTGCTTTTCGAGGTCGAGAGCAAGGACAAAAAAATCAGTTCGCGGATTCTGAACCGCTTTTACGCCAATCCCAACGAATACATTTCCTGTATGCTGGTCGGCAACAATATTGCGCTCGTCATTTACGGACTGCTGACTTCGCGGCTGCTTACCCCGCTTATGGAGCGGTTCATAAGCGGCGATTTCCTGATTCTGCTGCTGCAATCAATTGTGGCTACGGTATTTATACTGTTTGCGGGCGAATTTATCCCCAAAACGGTGGCAAGAATTAACCCCAACTTTTTCCTGACTTTTTTTGCAATTCCGCTATTTCTCGCATACATAATACTTTACCCGCTGTCGAAATTTGTTTCGGGGCTGGTAAATCTCATTTTCAGGCTGTTCGGGGTGCGACTTTCGGTAACGGACAGCAAGCGTTTCGGGCGCGACGATTTGGATTACCTCATCCATAAAACGATAGAGGAAAGTCCCGACGAGGCCGAAATTGATACGGAAATGAAGTTTTTCCAGAACGCGATGGATTTTTCGCAAGTGAAAGTCCGCGACTGCATCGTTCCGCGAACGGAAATTGTGGCCGTCGAAAAAACAGCCTCAATAGCCGACCTGACGGATAAGTTTGTCGAAACAGGCGTTTCAAAAATCATTGTGTATGAGGAAGATATAGATAATATTACGGGTTACATACATTCGTCGGAACTCTTCAACCGTCCCGCCGACTGGACGCAATCCATTATCAGCCTGCCGTTTGTGCCGGAAAATATGGCCGCCAACAAACTGATGAAAAAAATGCTGGCCGAAAAGAAAAATATGGCCGTAGCAGTGGACGAATTTGGCGGAACAGCCGGGATAATCACGCTCGAAGACCTTGTAGAAGAGATTTTCGGCGAGATAGAAGACGAACACGACACCCGCCTGCTGGTTACAAAACAGATAAAAGACGGCGAATTTGTGTTTTCAGGACGCGCCGAAATCGACCGCGTGAACGAGATGTTCGACCTCGAAATTCCCGAATCGGACGAATACCTGACCATAGCGGGCTTCATCCTGAACCGCTACCAGAATTTTCCGAAGTTGAACGAGACGGTAATTATCGACCGTTTTGAGTTCAAAATTTTGAAGGTTACGCGCACAAAAATCGAATTAGTTAAGTTAAGATTGCTTGAAAAATAAAAAAAATATTAAAAAATATGCGAAATAAAGCAAAATTTTGTATCTTCGCAGCCAATTTGAGAAAAAAACTAATACAAATAATATTCAAAAGTAAATGGCAACATTAGAGAAAATAAGGAATAATGCGAAATGGGCGCTCATCATTTTCATCGGGCTGGCTATGTTTGCATTTGTATTCGACGGCTTTTTCCGCTCAGGGTCGGTGTTTTTCAACCGCTCAAAGGAAAATGTAATCATTGTTAACGGCGAAACCGTAAAGGCGCAGGATTATCAGGCGCGGGTAGAACGTATGGTCGATGCCTACAAAAATCAGTACCCCAACATCAATGACCAAATGACCGGCGAAATCCGTGAACAGGTTTATAATCAATTAGTTGGAGTAATGCTCCTCGACCAGGAATGTGAGAAAACCGGAATCACTGTCGGCAAAGACGAACTTTACGATATGGTTGTGGGCAACAACATTTCGGAGCAGATTCAGCAAATCCCCTCGTTCCAGAATCAGCAAACCGGACGATTCGACAAGAACTTGCTCTTGCAGTTCCTGCAAACGATAGAATCGAACGACCTTGGCAATTTCAACGAGCAGCAAAGGCAACAGATTGAAACAGAGAAAGAAAACTGGGCAAATGTCGAAAAAAGCGTTTCAGACCAGAAAAAACTGATGAAACTGAACGCTCTGGTTTCGGCAGCCCTCGTTACCAACTCCCTCGAAGCCAAGGCTGAATACGAAGAAAACGCCGTCAGCGCAAGTTTTCAGTTCGTTTCGGCTCCCTTCGCTTCGATTCCCGATTCAACGGTTCAGGTCAGCGATTCCGAAATCAAGAAACTTTACGATTTGCGCAAAAGCAGCCTGAAACAGCCCGGCGGAAAAGTTGTGGATTACATTGCGGTAGCAGTAAATCCTTCGCAGGACGATTATAAGCAGGCAAAAGATGATATAGACAAGGTAAGAGCCGAACTGGAAACCTCGAACGACGTTGCCGATATTGTAAACGAAAAGAGCGACGTTCCTTTTCTCGATGTATATACCTCTGCTGCAACGCTTTCGCCCGACCTCGCCGCTTTTATGGCCACGGCCGCTCCCGGAGCGATTGACGGCCCGGTTTTGAACAACGACGTTTACAGCGTTTCAAAATTGATAGATACTAAAACCGCCCCCGATTCCATCAAGTTCAGTATGTTGATGTTGCCCTCGATGGCCGACGACGCCGAACTTATAAAAATAGCCGACAGCCTGATTAATATCGTGAAAGGCGGAAAAACATTCAGCGAAATGGTTTTAGAAGCCACTAACGGACAGGGCAACGGCGATATGGGCTGGTACACCGAAGCATCGCTCGCTCAACGCCGCGACGCAAAATTTGCCGAAGAACTTTTCAATGCTCCGCTCAATGAAGCGTTTATCCTGAAATCGAGCCTTGGAAACCAGATAGTTCAGGTTGTGGAAAAAACGAAACCGGTAAAAAAATACAAGATTGGCACCGTCCAAATCAAGGTTACGGCAAGTTCGGCCACGACCAACAATCTCTACAACGATTTGAACCATTATATTTCAACAAACAACAAACTCGAATCTTTCAAAGCCAATGCAGCGGATGCAGGCTATATCTGCCAGACGAATGTTACGCTTTCGGCCACGCAATACGCGATAGCAAATATCGACAATTCGCGTCAGGCTGTCCGCTGGGCGTTCAACCACAGTAAAGGTGAAATATCGGAAATTATTGAGTGCCAGGATTATTTCGTTGTAGTAGCGGTGGAAGGCTCGCTGAGAGAAGGCGAAATGTCGCTGAAAGAGGCTTCCGAAGCGCTGAAACGCGAACTCATCAACCAGAAGAAAGGCGAAAAAATAGTTGCCGACCTCAAAGCGAAAAACCTTTCGGGCTTCGACGCTTATGCACAGGCGATGAACTCAACCCCGCAGGACGTCCAGTTCGTTACTTTCGGCAGCCAAACACAGTTGATTACCGGAATCGGCCGCGACCCGATAGTGAACGCAATGGCAACTTCCGCTCAGAGCGGCATTGTAGGCCCGTTTGCAGGACGCAACGCCGTTTATGTCCTCAATATCACAGGACAAACCAAGTCGGAAGCGCCTTACGACCAGACGGCGACGATAAGCAAACTCAATTCCGAAAAAGCGCTTCTCGTGATGTCGGGACTTCAAAATTTTGAACTCCTCAAACAGAGCGCAAAAATAGAAGATTACAGAATACGTTACTTCTAAATTATGAGATAATTATTTAATAATCAAATTGTTGCGGGGTTGTCTAAAATTGCTTGGACAACCCCGCAATCTTGAAAAAAAGAACCGTTCCAATGACGAAAAAAGAAACTTTGCTCGGCAAAACGCTCGACGAACTGAAAGAGATTGCCGTTTCGCTGGGAATGCCAGCCTATTCAGCCGGACAGATAGCCAAAAGGCTCTATGGCAAGCGGGCTGCAACAATCGACGAAATGACCGAAATCTCGAAACAGAACCGCGAACTGCTGAACGAAAAATACGAAACAGGCCGCCGCGGGCCGGTCGAGCAGCAAATTTCTTCCGACGGAACGGCAAAATATCTGTTTCCCGTCAGCGATGGCCAATTTGTGGAATCGGTTTTTATTCCCGACCGCGACCGCGCCACGCTTTGCGTTTCTTCGCAGATTGGCTGCAAAATGAACTGCCTTTTTTGTATGACCGGCAAACAGGGCTTTTCAGGCCAACTGACCGCCGCCGAAATCCTGAATCAGGCGCTTTCGGTTCCCGAATCGGAACGGCTTTCAAATTTCGTGTTTATGGGAATGGGCGAACCGTTAGACAATTACGATAACTTGCTGAAAGTCCTCGAAATAATGACTGCTCCCTACGGAATGGCGTTAAGCCCGAAGCGCATAACCGTTTCGACCGTCGGGCTGCTGCGGCCGCTGAAACGCTTCCTCGACGAAAGCCGCTGCCATTTAGCAATCAGCCTGCACTCGCCTTTTCACGACGAACGCCTCTCGCTGATGCCGGCCGAAAAAGCCTTTCCTGCGGCCGGAATTGTGGAAACGCTGCGGACTTGCGATTTTTCGGGACAACGCCGGCTCTCGTTTGAATACATTATGTTTGCCGGCCTGAACGACAGCGCGGCTCACGCTCTGGCTCTGGCGAAACTGCTCAAAGGAATGGAGTGCCGCGTAAATCTCATCCGATACCATTCCATTGGCGGCGTGAATTTGCAGGGCAGCGCCCCCGAAAAAATGCTCACTTTCCGCGATTTGCTTAACTCAAAAGGCGTGATTGCAACCATCCGCGCATCCCGAGGCGAAGACATTTTAGCGGCCTGCGGAATGTTATCTACCGAAAAAAAGGCAGAAATTAAAAAATAAGTTGTATATTTGTGCGAAATTTAGATATACTATGAGCGATAAAATAATGAAAATAGGAATTAGCCACGGCGACGTCAACGGCGTCGCATACGAATTAATCCTTAAAACGTTCTGCGAACCGCGAATGTACGAAAATTGCATACCTGTCGTTTACGGCTCGGCCAAAGTGGTGGCCTACTACCGTAAAATGATGGATTTGCCGCAATTCAGCGTGAATAATATTAACCATCCCAACGAAGCCGCTCCAAACAAACTGAACGTAATAAGTTGCGAAACCGACGACGTAACTGTGGAACTCGGCCGTTCAACCCCGCTGATTAACAAACTTGCCGAACAGGCTTTTCAGCGTGCGGTCGCCGATTTGACGGCAGGCCACATCGACAGCCTTATTTCGGCGCCCTCGCAGGTTGACGAAAGAGCCGCTTTCGACCAGTTGGCCGGAAATGGCAAAAAGGCAATCAACATATTGATTAAAGACAATTTACGAATAGCGTTGGCAACCGATAGAATCCCGCTGTCCGAAGTTTCGGCAAGTTTGAGCCTCGAAGCCCTTGTCGCGCAAATCCGCACTCTGCAATCGGTTCTGATTCACGATTTTCTGATTGATTTTCCACGGATTGCCGTTCTGTCGCTCAATCCGGGCGCAGGCTTGCGGGAAAACAAGTTCGGCCGCGAGGAGGAAGAACTGATTATCCCCGCCGTAAAAGAGGCAAGCAAAGCAGGAATTGTCTGCTTCGGCCCCTATTCTGCCGACGATTTCTTCGGAAACGAATATTACGACCGCTTCGACGCTGTTCTTGCGATGTATCACGACCAGGGCTGCATCCCGTTCCGCGCCCTGTCCGACAACGAAGGAGTTTGCTATTCGGCCGGCCTGTCCTGCACGCGGATTGCGCCGGATACCGGCGTTTGCTACGACAAGGCGGGGAAAAACGAAACTTCGGAAGCCCCGTTCAGAAATTCTGTTTATCTGGCAGCCGATATTTTCAAAAACCGGCTTTTCGACAGGGAAATCAACGCAAATCCCTTGAAGAAAGAATATTACGAGAAAGGTTCCGATAACGAAAAATTAGATTTGACAAAAGACGCTGACTCTGAATGATGAATTTTGCTATAATTGCCGCCGGCGATGGCTCACGATTGAAAAACGACGGAATTACAATTTCAAAACCATTAGTCAGAGTGAATGGTAAACCGCTGTTAAACAGGCTGATAACTCTATTTGAAAATTACTCGTCCGTTCCTGTGTCGCTCATTATCAACAACGAAATGAGCGACGTACTACGGTATGTCGAAACTTTGCAACAGCGTCGCCGGATAAATCTGATTGTGCGCTCTACGCCGAGTTCCATGCACAGTTTTGCCGAATTGAGCCGCTTTTTGACGGGCGGAAAATTTTGCCTGACAACGGTCGATACGGTTTTTCAACCCTCTGATTTTTCGCGCTTCATCCGCGCTTTTGAAAACGATGAAGATTGCGACGGAATGTTTGCTATAACCAAATTTACCGACGACGAAAAACCTTTGTATGTTTCTGTTAATGAGCAGGATATGACCATAACCGGCTTTTACGACGAACCTCATACCGAAGCAAAATACGTTTCGGGCGGGATTTACGGCTTAACCCCAAAATCCCTGCAAACTCTGAACCGATGCCTGCAAACGGGGCAGTCGCGGATGCGCAGTTTTCAGCGTCAGTTGCTTGCCGACGGCCTTAAAATCAAGGCTTTCCCGTTTGACAAAATAATCGACCTCGACCACGCTTCCGATATTGCCAAAGCCGAGGAACTTGTTCGTCCGCTTAACTTGCTGGCTGTCAGCCGCGAAGAGCGTTTTTCGCCCGGACATATCGAAGACGATGAGGCGATTCTAAACTCGGTAATCGAGGCCTTAAAAACGATGGATTGCGAAGTTGAACGTTGTTCCGAAAAGGAATTTTTGACCAAAAACCTTGATGCCGACCTCGTTTTCGGTATGGCCAGAGATTCCTTGACAGTGGAAAAATTGCAGGAAGTTGAGCAAAAAGGTTTACGAATTGTTAATTCCGGCTTCGGAATCGGAAACTGCATTCGTGAGAATATGGCTAAACATCTGATAGATAATGGAATACCATATCCAAAATCAATTTTTATTTCTACCGATGAGGATTTTGTTTTGCCGGACGATTTCAAAACCGATAAGTTTTGGGTGAAAAAGAGCAGTTATTTTGCTGATTGTGAGGATGTTGTCTTTGCCCACGGCAAAGAACAACTGGTTGATGTTATAAAAAAATTCCGCGAATGTGGTATTCGCTATGCTGTTGTGAATGAACATATTGAAGGCGATTTGCTGAAATTTTACGGCGTGGCGGACAGCGGATTTTTCTACTGGTTTTATCCAACAAACAAGTGCATCAGCGGACTTTCCCTGATAAACGGGAAAGCGCTTGGCACGAAATTTGATGTGAATAATCTTGAATTGGTTTGCCGAAAGGCTGCCGAAATCTTAAATATTAAAATTTTTGGAGGCGACTGCATCGTGAGACGCGACGGAACTCTGTGCATAATTGATTTCAACGACTGGCCGAGTTTTGCCGTCTGCCGCGATGAAGCCGCTCCCGCAATCGCCAATTGCATTTATGAGAGCGCTAAAAGAAAGAGGTAACTATTTTAACTCGCTAAAATCTGTTGATACGGAAGGTCCGTTAGACCTCGTATTTTACCGGCCGATAGGCTATTGCTGGGCTTTGCTCGCCCAACGCGCCGGAATAAGCCCGAACCAGATTACCGTTTTTTCAATCATTATCGGTATCAGCGCCGGTATCTGTTTTTATTTCAACAGTTTATGGATTAATGTCATCGGCGTTTTGCTCCTCGTTTGGGCAAATACCTACGACAGCGCCGATGGCCAACTCGCCAGAATGACAGGCCAAAAAACCAAACTTGGCCGAATACTCGACGGAGTAGGCGGATTCATCTGGTTTATAGCCATTTACATTGCAATCGTCCTTCGCTCGTGGCCTGATTGGGGCTTTTGGGGATTGGCAATCGCTGCCGTTTCGGGATATTTTCACGGAACTCAAACAGCCATAGCCGATTACTGCCGCAACGCCTATCTGTTTTTCAAAAATGGGAAAGCCGGAAGCGAAGCCGACAATTCGCGCGAAGTCGCCGCTAAATACAGGTCGCTTTCGTGGTCGAAACAGCCTGTAATTAAACTCTTCGAGTGCTTTTACCTGAAATATACCCGCAATCAGGAACGTTTGACGCCGAAGTACCAGCAGTTGATGAGGCAAGTGAGGCGCAATTTCCGCAATGGCGTTCCGACGGAGTTTGCCGAAGATTTTTGCTACGAAATGCATCCATTGCTGATTTTCACAAACCTGCTGACTTTCAATTTCCGCTCGATAGTCCTCTTTATCTGCGTTTTGAGCGGTTTTCCGATGATTTATTTCTTCTTTGAATTGACGGTTATGAACGGATTGTTGCTCTATCTGCTCGTCTGCCACGAATCATTCAGCAAGAAACTCGAAAAAACTTATTTCTTTTTCAGTTCGTAGGTTTTGGATTTCAGGAACTCGCCAAATGCCTTAATATCAGCATATTGAGCCTGTTCTTCCACGCTTATCGGCTGTCCGAGGCGGATATCGACCGTTCTTCCGCGTTTGTTGGTTACTTCGTGCATCAGCCTGACCATCCGCAAACGCCAGTCAATCAGTCCCAGAAAGCGGTAAAACCAAGAGTTGTTTCCCGAAATGAACATCGGAACTACCGGAACTTTTGCCCGCTTAATCAATTTAAGCACAGGCTCTTGCCATTCGCGGTCTTCGGTCGGGCGGAACAAGTGGGGCGAAGAAACTCCTCCGGCCGGAAAAAATCCCAGCGGGTGGCCTTCTTTCAAATGCTCGATGCAGAGTTTTACCCCGCCGACGCTCGATTTCACTTCCGACATCTTGGAATTTTTATCGTAAGGATTTACGCCTATAAAATTTTCCGACATTGTGTCAATCCGGTTCAGCATCCAGTTTACCATCATTCGGTAATCCGCTCTTTTTGCGGCTACTACGCTTATTGCAATTATGCCGTCGATATGTCCGTAAGGATGATTTGATACTGTAATAAATGCGCCTTCCGGAAACTGGTCGAGTACCCCGTAATTCTCGATATTGCGGATAATTCCCTGTCTGTCAAGCAAATCAGTAACAAATCCAAGTCCGGTTTTGTGCTTCGAACCGTCGTAAACCCCGTTTACCTTGTCGGCTCCGGTAATCTTGAAAAGCGCATTGAGAAGCATATCGCCAAAGCGTCCGCGAAAAAGCGGTGATTTGTCCCTAAATTCTTCTTTATCAATGAGTTTATCTTTCATTTATTTTATATAGTTCGTGTATTCTTCAAGAAATTTTCTGAACCGCCGCCTGCGCATCAGGACAAGTTCAAAAATCAAAATTCCGCTTGCGGCGCATAAAATGCCGAGTATTACGTCGATAATGTAATGGTGCGCCGAATAAACCGCCGTAAACCAGATTCCGAACATAAAGACGGCCAAAACCGCGCTAATCCAAGCCTGACACTGGCCTTTCAGCGAATAAAACAGCGCAATAACCAAATACGATGCGTGAAGCGAAGGCACTGCTGCAAAAACATTGGCATTACGCCCGTAAATCGAGGAAAAAATGTGGAGTCCCGTCAGTTCGTCGAAGCGGCCAAGCCCGGCCACATTGCCCGGAGCGCCGATTACAGGCTCAAATCCGTAATACATTGCGTACCAGGGCGGAGCCGCCGGATGTATGTAATAAATGGTAAATCCTATCAGATTGACAAACAGAAAAACAAGTGAAAATTGCAGGAAAAGCGATTTGTAACCCTTGAAATACAGATAGATAGCGAAAAAAACAGGCACCGGAACCCAGCCGAGGTAAAAAATTCCGGCCAAAATGTCCATAAACCTGCTGTTGTGTATCGCAAAATATTCCGAAGGAATCAGCAAATTGCCGTCGCTGCCCATTATTCCAAACAGCGTTTTTTCGAGATTGTAAAGTCCCCCGGTATCAACCGGATTAACTAAATAATTTGGGAAAACCCGCATCCAGTCGTAAGAAATGCCGAACACGACAAAGGGCAGCAGCCCCACTATCAACTTCCGCGACTGCTCGTTAAACAGGAAAGCCGCAAGCGCAGCCCCCGTCAGTATCACGTGTTCCGGCCGCAGTCCTATGAAAAAATATGTTAAAGCAATATAGGCCGAAGCAACAATTACCGCCGTAATATTATCCTTCATTCAGCGCCTCCTTTGTCCTGTTCCCTCAATACTTTACGACAGTGATTCATTCTGCCTATTGCGGTAATATTGGCAAAGACGGCCACGAAAAACACCGGAATCACAAGAATAAGGATTGGTTCAAAAATCGGAATATGCAGCCAAGAGGCGTAAATCTTGCAGTCGCCCGTAAAAAAGTAGCAAATTCCGCATCCTATCGCGCCCAGACTGATGATTACTACCCGTTCCGGCCGCTGCATAAAACCGCCTTTACATTCAATGCCCAGCCCTTCGGCTCTTGCTCTGACGTAACTTACCATCATCGAGCCTATTAGCGCAATGAATGCAAACAGCGAACTGAAAAAATAGCCCTGTAATATAAGGTAATAACTGATTCCGAACAGCACTAATAATTCGCTGTAACGGTCTAATACAGAATCGAAAAGCGCTCCGTAACGCGAACTCATATTACCGAGCCGCGCAACTTGCCCGTCGAGCATATCAAACAGCCCTGCAAACAGTATTATCGCGCCCGCCCAGCCCACGTAGGAATAGTCGCCGCGCTCGCCGTTGATAGCCGCATAAATAAACAGGGCGCAGGCCACGGCGTTCAGCGCCAGCCCGGTTGCCGTAACAAAATTGGGAGTTATCCCAATCCGTATCATTCCCTTGACAAAGGGATTGATGATTTTATAGATTGTTTGTTGTGCAGTATCCCGTAACTTCTTAAATTTCATACGATAACAATTTGTTTTATCATTTTTCTATATCTGTGTTTGCTTGTGAATTTTGGCCCAAAGTTAATGATTTTTTTTGCATTTCTTTATATTTTTTAGGCATAAAAAGTTTTCTGAAATCGTGGTTGCGGTAAACAAACAGCCTCTGCATATTGTAATTCCAGATGAATCCGACCAATAGCGAAACCAACAGTTTTGACAACACAAACAGATAATCATACAGATGTCCCAAAAACTTGGGCAGCCAGTGGATTTTTCCAAGCGTTTCGGTCAGCGCAATCGTTCCGAAATTGTTCAGAAGGATGCTGCCAATCCACGTCAGGAGGTATTTTATAAGTATAAACCGCTTCTTTATATTGCTTGCCTTGAACGTCCAACGGTAGTTCACCACGCAATTGACCGTTCCGCCTACAATGCTGCCTATAAAATTAGGAATCACGTAATGCGGCATCTTGAAAACCCGTCCGGCAAAATTGACGTATATATTCTCGCCGAACATCCTCAAAAACAGGAAAGCCAGGACGATGGACACAATATAGTCCGTCAGGCTCGAACTCAACGAGGAAGCCTGCGCCCGAAGGAACGTAAAGATTCCGCCTTTCTTGGAAAACGATTGCGTAAATTCTTTTATGCGGGAAGCCATCTTGTCGCTGCTAAAATTATTAACTCCAAAACGACGAGGCTGTAAACGCCGGCCAAAACATCGTCGAACATTATTCCCCAGCCTCCTTTCAGGTTTTCCATCTTTCTTATTCCCAGAGGTTTAAAGATGTCGAACAGCCTGAACAGAATCAAAGCCGCCAGACCGTACCAAATATTTCCGTCGCAAACGAGAAGCAGCGGTATCCAAACTCCGACCATCTCATCGACAACTACCCGCGAAGGGTCTTTCCCCCACACGGTTTCCATTACGCCCGACGACCAGACGCCAAGCGCGGTAAATACAACGACCAAAGCCAGAGTAGCGAGAAACAGCGGCGTCCCGGTAATAACGAGCGACAGCAGGTACCATATTATAACGGCTAAAATCGCTCCTGCCGTTCCGGGCGCTATCGGGCAAAATCCCGAGCCGAAGCCGGTCGATATCATCACGTGAAAAAAATTAGTCTTATTCATTAGCCTTAATATTTAATTCGTTTTAATTCAAAGTTTTACTTTTTTATGCCGTTTTTGCAGGTAATCAAACAGCGAAGGCACGTCGTAAACCTGCGGCAGCGGATTTTTCGGAACAAGCACCCGCAACCCGCTGCGGAAAACCTCTATCGTTACCGATTTTTCCATACTGAAAGGCTCGCCGTCGAGATGGACAATGCCTGCTTTTTCGCGTTTTACGGTCAGTTTTTTCGCCTTGAAATATTTCACCTTCGGGTTTTTGTTCAGTTGCTTTGTGAACATTTGGAAAACCATCCCGACAATGTCGAGCGAAGTCATCGGCAAAAGCACGGCCACGTCAATCAGCCCGTCGTTCATATCGGCCAAAGGCGCTATATAAGCATTGTTGCCGTATTGCGAAGCATTGGCGCAAGTTACTAAAAAAGCCTTTTTCCGCACCGTTTCCGAGTCGTCGAGCGTGATTTCGTAACCTTCGGGTTTGAATTTTATGTACTCCGTAATTACGCTCCGCAGGTAAGCCCACGAACCGCGGTGTTTTTCTTCCGCAAAACGCTGGCTGATTCGTGCGTCGAATCCTACTCCGCAGGTGCAGAAGAAAATATTTTCGTTAGCCTTGCAATAATCGATAGGCGCTATGTTATGTTCCAGTATCACGTCGATTGCTTTCCGGGAATCAAGCGGGATTGAGAGGTCGCGTGCAAGCCCGTTGCCCGAACCCATCGGGATAATTCCGAGAGCCGACTGCGAGTCCACAAGCGCCTTTGCCACTTCGTTTACAGTGCCGTCGCCGCCTACCGCAATCACATAATCCGCTCCTTTTTCAACCGCTTCGCTTGCCAACAAGTATGCGTGGCCGTGAAATTCCGTAAAGAAAAATTCCTTCTCAAACTCTTCATTCGGAACAAGTTGGTCAAACATTGCCGGTATCCCCTTCTTGGATGCTGTTCCCGATATTGGATTTATAATTGTTACTATTTTTTTCATTTATCGGTTAATGACCTGCAAAAGTAATAAATTTTTGTTAATAAAAATACCTTTTCCTTATATTTTATGGGCTATTTAAATAAATTAATTAAATTTGCACGTTTTTTGAACAAAAGTTTATGCATGATTTTAGCGAAATCAAAGGTTTGATTTTCGATTACGGAGGTACCCTTGACGCCAATGGAAAACACTGGTTGTCAATATTTTGGGATGCGTATTCCGATGCCGGAGTTCCTGTCGGGAAAGCCGATTTTACGGCGGCATACATAGCCGTAGAGCGGCATTTGGAGGCAGAACCGCTCGTAAAATCGGATTGCAAAATGAAAGAACTGCTCGACTTGAAAACCGGTTTACAATTAAAATGGCTTTCGGAAAACGGATTTTTAGCCCCAAAATCGGAAACTTCGCTCTTTTTTTTGGCTATTTCAAATCATTGTTATAACTTTGTGGTCGATTCTTTAAAGAAGACAATACCCGTTTTGAGGGAATTGACAGCGGTCTATCCCGCGGTACTGGCTTCCAATTTTTACGGAAATCTGAACGCCGTCCTTGACGATTTCTCCATCTCTCATTATTTTAAAGGAGTAATCGAATCGGCAGCCATTGGAATACGTAAACCGAATCCCGAAATTTTCCGCATAGCGCTCGACAGCCTCGGCTTAAAGCCTTCGGAAACGGCAGTGATTGGGGATTCATTGAAAAACGACATTCTTCCGGCCAAATCGCTGGGGTGTACGACAATTTGGCTCAAAAACTGCCTGCTTGAAGAAGAAAATTATCCGGAATCCGCTGCCGATAGTATTATCGGCGATTTCGGCCAATTAATAAAAATATTTTTTAACAACGACTGGGTTGTTAATTCAGCCGCTAAAATTAATTAAGTATATAAATATTATGGAAAAGGTACAAGTAAAAGACGCCAAAGGAAAAATGGGCGTTCTTGTTATCGGAGTTGGAGGCGCTGTCGCCACAACTTTCATCGCAGGTACTATGATTGCCCGCAAGGGACTGGGAGTGCCTGTCGGCTCAATCACACAGTTGGCTACAATCCGCCTCGGAAAACGCGAAGAAAACCGCTTCCCGAAAATCAAAGACGTTGTGCCTCTGACCGACCTGAACGACATCGTTTTCGGCGGCTGGGACATCTTTGAAGACGACTGCTACGCCGCAGCCCGCCACGCCGAAGTGCTGACGGTAGAAGACCTCGACAAGGTTAAAGACGAACTGGCAGCCATCAAACCGATGAAAGCCGTTTTCGACCAGAACTTCGTCAAACGTCTTCACGGAACATGGGTTAAACAGGCTCCCACAAAATGGGACCTCGTAGAAGCGGTCCGCAAAGATATCCGCGACTTCAAAGCGGCTCACAACCTCGACCGCCTCGTCTGCATCTGGTGCGGAAGTACCGAAGTTTTTACCCCGATGAGCGACGTCCACAAATCCGTTGCATCACTCGAAAAAGCGATGAAGGAAAACAGCCCCGAAATCGCCCCCTCGATGATTTACGCTTTTGCAGCCCTGTCGGAAGACGCGCCTTTCATCAACGGCGCCCCCAACCTGACCGTCGATATGCCCGCTATCTGGGACTACTCGGCGCAGAAAAAACTGCCTATCTGCGGAAAAGACTTCAAAACCGGACAAACGATGATGAAAACCGTCCTCTCGCCCATGCTCAAAACCCGCATGCTCGGCCTAAACGGATGGTTCTCGACAAACATCCTCGGAAACCGCGACGGCGAAGTCCTCGACGACCCCGGCTCATTCAAAACAAAGGAAGAATCGAAACTATCGGTTATCCACAACATCCTGCAACCCGAACTCTATCCCCAACTCTACGGAAACGTCTATCACAAAGTGCGCATAAACTACTATCCGCCGCGTAAAGACAACAAGGAAGGCTGGGATAATATCGACATCTTCGGCTGGCTCGGCTACCCGATGCAACTGAAAGTGGATTTCCTTTGCCGCGACTCAATTCTCGCCGCTCCCCTTTGCCTCGACCTCGTCCTCTTTACCGACCTGGCTCACAGAGCAGGATTCAGCGGAATCCAATCATGGCTTTCGTTCTACTTCAAAAGCCCGATGCACGACTTTGAACATATCGCCGAACACGACCTCTTCATTCAATACACAAAATTGAAGAATACCCTGCGTCAAATCATCGGCGAAGAAACGATTGATTATCTCGATTAATAAAAGAAATTCGGGGACGGACTGAAAAACTGTCCCCGTTTTTTATCTTAATCAGGATACCAAAACGAATCATGCAGAATAACAGCGCGACAACCAGCCCGTTAGAATTAAACCATACTTGGAACAGCGCCTCCTTCGCGGACGCCGCCGCTTTCAACAGTCCGGTTACATTCAGGGAATCAATAATACTCTTTGTAACGAAAGGCGGAATCAGGATTGACGGAAACAATTTCGGCCAATACAGCCTTTCGGAAAATCAAATGGTATTGATTCCCCGCGATTTTGAGTGCAAAATCGATGCCAAATGTCCGCTCAATATTCTGACCTGCATCTTTTCGATGGAACACCTCTTCGCGGAACAAAATCTGATAGATGATTTTTTTTCCGAGGAAGGCACTACGTCGGAACGCCTCTCAACACTGCCCGTCAAACGCTTGCTACGCCAGTTCCTCTCATTCCTCGATAACTGTATGAAAGCCGGCCTCAACTCCGACAACTTCCTCGATATGAAGCGCACAGAATTTAACCAGATTATGGTAACGCAATACTCGAAGCAGGAAATCGTAAATTTCTTTAAAGAAGTTGTTTCCAAGAACATACGGTTCAAAAAGTTAGTTTGGGACAACTACCAGTCGGCAAGAAACGTAAAGGAACTCGCAGCCCTGGCAAATTACTCAACCTCCGGATTCATCAAGAAATTCAAGAAAAATTTCAACGAATCGCCATACCATTGGATGCAAATCCGAAAATCACAGCAAATACTGCACGAAATAGGACAGGGAATAAAACCCTTACAGGAAATAGCAAACAACTTCAAGTTTTCGTCCTACCAACATTTCGCCAATTTTTGCAAAACACATTTCGGGTTTCCGCCGACGGAAATTTACGGTAAAAAACTGTCAGTTAATGGCAATAAAATGTTACTAAATGGATGAAATATACGAATTGGGTAATAATATATGTCAGATAGGTAATTTTTTATGGGTGCGAAACGTTAAAAAGCCTTTATCTTTGTGGTGTTTTTAAAAACGGATAGTTTTTTTATAATTTTTTTGATTTATTATAAACTTTTTAATAACAAGTATTATGGCAAAGCAGACATCATTTGTTCATCAAAAGAATGTGTTGGAACAGTTACTATCTCTTATTACAGAGTTTGATACAGATTTTAAAAGTCTGATTCAACGCTACGAAGAAGGCGTAGAAACCTTGTATGAGAGCGAGGGGCTGATGGATGAAATCTACGAAGAGTACAGGGATAATTACCTAACCTCAATGAAGGCTTCTCTTATTGAGCAACTGTCCCGGATACAGGACGAAGCGGTTCCTTTTGTAGAAAAGGAAATCGATTTCATGTCATCGCATTGACGCAATCCTGTTGCTGTCGCCTTATTTTTAAATAGGTGGCGCAGCCGTTTGTAAAAAAACATTAAAATTATCAGATTAAGAAGTGGAAACAGTAGAAAATATTATTAGTGTTATCGTAAATGCCTTGAAGGAAGGGAAAAACGTTCCAATCCCGAATTTGGGTTTTCTTGAATTAAAAACTCTTTCGGGTAAGAAGACGGTGTTTTTCACCCAGAATACGGCAGATAACGGCTCGTTTGCTTCGGCCATCAGCGGCTTCGACGCAGACGGCCTTGAAACGCTTATATCCAAACCCTTGCAGGACGGAGAAAGCGTAACGATACCGCAAATTGGCGTTTTCAGACCTATTCCAAAGAGCGACGGCAGTTTCAGAGTTTCATACATTCCATCTTCCGGGATACGCAATCTGCTTAACGGCGTGGAAACTCCCGCCGGTTTTTCGGATAGCGCCGAGGAAGAAAGAAATACAGAACCTCTGTTCCCGCTTGTGCCTCAAACTGACCTGAACAAGAGTGACGAAGTCGAAGTTGAAAAGGAAAACGAGCAGCCTGTCGTAATCGAGGCGTCTGCCGACGAAGCAACGCCGGTAAAGCCCATCGGATACAGCAGTTCTGAAAGAAAAAGGAAAAGCATCACTCATAGTAAGGTCGGCGACCAGATTGTAACGGAAGACAACAGCAACGATGTGAAGGTTGTCCGCCGCAAAAAAAGCAACCTTGTAGGGTGGCTCTTGGGAGTCGCTTGTGCAGTGCTGCTTTGCGTGATTATTTACTCCTTGTTCCACAAGTCGGGCAACGACGAGGCTGCTCCCGCGGCACAGGTAAACAGCACGACAAATCTGCCCGCTCTGGCCGAAAAGAACTATGGTAATCCCGCTTACTGGGTTTACATCTACGCAGCAAATATTGACCGGCTCAATTCGAAGTCGCCCGTCAATATTCCATCAGACGTTGAACTTGTGATTCCTAATTTAAAGAATGATTTTGAAGTTGATGTTACGGATAGCCTGGAATTATCAAGGGCAAAGAATCTTGAAGAAATAATTTTGAACAATTTGGCAAAATAAAAAACGAAGTTATTTAGTTAAGAAACAGAAAAAGAAGAAATTAAGTTGAGAATAATAACTAAAAAAAATTAGAATATGAAAAGATTAATTACAATTTTTTTGACGCTTACCGGCTTTGTTTGCCTACGAGGGCAAACAGGTAATTTGCCGGTTGTTGTTCTTGGAGACGTTTATGTCGGAGACACGAACGTCAAATCAGTCGGCTCATTTCACGTGAAGCCGCAAGGCACCGAGGCGGCAGGAGCCGAATTGGGCGGCGTGGTCGAAAACCATGGCACTCTTGCCGTGGACGACACGCTTTATCTTTATTCGTATGATAAAGTTGACGGCTTTGTATTAAATTTGAATACAACAGCGAACGCCGTAAAACCGAAAGTACTCGCGGTAAAGAAGTATTTCGGCGCCGTTGACGCTGCCGGATGGAAAGCCGTAGTATTTCCTTTCCCCGTGGAGGTCGGCACTAAAGGTGCTGCCAGTCCCGGAGTTACAAACTCGGCCGGCACGCCCTTGAATTTAAGAGGCGCGGGAGGTTTCTCGGCATCCTATTTCAATCCGCAACTCCGCGCCGACAGGGGAAATGTCATGAATATAGGGGTAAACGACACCAACTGGGGTTGGTTGAATGATAACGACAGTCTTAAAAATGTTCCTGCCTATGGCGGAAACGCAACTGCTAATGCTAACGGTGGGAAAATGTTTATGACAGCCGGCGAAGGCTACCGCATTACAAGACAATCGTCAAATCCCGACCCATACATTGTGTTTTTGACTAACGTCGATACAATAATTGAAAAAGCGTTCAAATACGACAATAAGACGAAAGGACTTGTTTACAAGAGCGCTCCAACTATCTGGGCAACATTTAACGGCGCAGGCTGGAATCTTATCGGCGGTCTTTCGCCTACTACATTTGAGGTTCCAGATACGAATATAACTTGTGTTACAGAATATGACGGCCAAAACGATGCGGATGCCGTAATCTATTATACAGAAGATAACGGTGCCACATACCCCAAACAGATTTGCGTCAGTGATGTGAATTTAAGAGGTTTATCAAACGGACAGCGCGATTCTTTGTTGATTTCGCCGTATGTGCCTTTCTATTTTCAAACAAAAGACACAAAGTTGACTTTTACTTATGCAAAAGAAAGATTGACGGCGGCAAAGGCTGACGTTCCCGGCTTCCGCGCCTCGGCGGCAGTTAATCCGGATAATCTTTATATCAACATGAAATATGACGACAACAAGCCCGAGGAAAGAAAAACGGCTACTACTGCAATTAAGTTAGGCAGCACTTTCTCGGACAGTTTCGTGCCGACGGAAGACGCTTTGTGGCTCGATTATACGTATAACAGCCAGCGTCTTGCCATTTGGTCTATCGAAGAAACTGTTCCGACTGAAATCAACAGACTGTATATCAACAGAATGCCTTTGCACGCCAATACCCCCATAAGGCTTGGAGTCAATGTCCCGTGGAAGGCAGATTATGTAATCAGTTTGTTAAATCGCGAAAATCTTTCTTCAAATATTAATTCTGTAATTCTTGTTGACTTGTACAATAAGAAAGAAATAGATTTATTGCGGGAAGATTATAAAGTTTATTCGGGCGTAGGCGTAAATGAAAATAATTATTATCTTTACATCAACCGCACGAAAACAGGCATAGAAAGTCTGTTTGATAAAAACGTATATGCTTACGCAGACGACAATATTCTTACTGTAAAGAATATAACCGAAGGCGACAAGATTCAGGTCTATGATGTAGCAGGCCGGACAATAGCGTCTGGTAAGGCTATATCCGACGAATTTAAGGTGCCAGTAACCGCAAAAGGCGTTTATCTGGTAAATGTAAAGGGAGCAAAGAATGCTGTCTTAAAAGTGTTGAACAAATAATTAATTTTTTAGATTGAATTAGAATGAAATCAATTATATCAAAATATTTGGCGGCCTTGATGTTGTCCTTTCTGGTTACAGGAACCCTTTTTTCGCAAGGACTTTACAGTAAGAAAACTACTGATACAGACAGAGGAGGCATAATTTTACGCGATATAGACGAAAATAACGATACCCCGGGCGGTAATGTCATCGACCCCGGTATAAACGACGTTGATTCTCCGGTCGGCGAGGGTTTCCTTATTTTAAGTCTTCTTGCAGGAGGTTATGCCGTAATTAAAAAGAGTAAATATAAAAAGAAAAATGAAGATTAATTTTCGGATTCTGTTAGGTGTGGCCATTTTGTTGCCGCTGTTCATCAATTCGTGTACAGCCTACAAAAAGGTGCCATACGTTCAACCCAAAGTTAAAACGTCGTCGGGCGAAGAAGTGATAATCCCCTCCTTTGCTCACGAGAGTACAATCCGTTTTCAGCCGGACGACGCTTTAAATATCACAGTAAATGTCGTTGGCGAGCAATCGCTTGCTACTGATTTCAATCTGTCGCTGGTTCCGACGGCAACGTCGGAAAACAGTGCTACGGAAGTCAGCGGCGGCGTAGGACGTCAGGCATACTTAATTGATAAAGAAGGGTATATAGATTTCCCTGTATTGGGGAAAATCAAGGCTTCCGGCTACACAAGACAAGAATTTGAAGAATATCTGAAAGAAAAAATAAAAACATTTATTCCAGGAGCAGATGCGGTGATTTCCGTCAGGCTTGCAAGTTTCCGTATTTATGTTGCCGGCGAAGTAGCGTCGGCAGGCGAAAAAAGCGTAAGCCGCGACCGGATGAACATATTGCAGGCCCTTTCCCTTGCCGGCGATATGACAATCTATGGCCGGCGCGATAATGTTATGGTCTTGCGCGAAATGCCCGACGGCAGTCTGCGTAAGGTATATCTCGACCTCACAGACGAAAAAGTTATTAACTCTCCCGACTTCTATGTTCGTCAGAACGATTATATATATGTAGAACCAAACAAAGTCCGCTCGCAGGCGGCTGATGTAAGTCCGCAGGTTGGCGTGGCTGTTTCGGTAGGCTCGTTCCTGATTTCGATGGTTACATTCGTATTATTATTGTCTGGCAGATAAAAAATTGTAATTGATGGAAAATACTAAAACAAAGGAAGGTACTAATAAAGGCGGCCTGAAAGAAATTAACGTTCACTGGTTTTTGGCCAATGTATTTATGCATTGGAAATGGTTTGCGTTGTCGATAATTCTTTTCTTTTTGGCCGGTTATGTCTACTTGCGTTATTCAACCCCAGTCTATAACGTTTATTCGAGAGTAATTATTCAGGACAAGGGGCAGGGTAGCGAATACGCCGCGTTTCAAGCCATTGGCGTATTGAGTGGAAGCAGCCCTGTTGATAGAGAGTTGGAGGTTTTCAAGTCGCGCGATCTTATTGAGCGGGTTGTAAGAACAGGCGATTTCTATATCAGATATTATGTAAGAGGCCGTTTCAAAGACACTGAACTTTATACAAGAGGAAACAGCCGTAAATTTTACGGAGAATTGCCGTTTTCTGTATTTGTTGATTCAACTGTGCTGTCAAATTTAGCAGGCGCTATTAACTTGAAAGTGTCATTAACTGAAAAATCTAACTATAAAATAGAGGGGAGTTACGGTAGTTCAACTTTTATTACTGAATCAATGTCCTTGCCTTGCGTAGTGAAGACTCCAATAGGTGAGTTGTTGATTAGATTGGGAAAAGGGCAATTAAGGGAAGAATACCCTATTGAAGTTCAGATATTCCATCCCTTGGCGATAGCAGGCTCCTATATGGGCAGGCTGCATGCTGAGGCTCCCAGTGTAAGAACCGCAGTTATTCAGTTAACTCTTTCTGAAACCCATAAAAAAAGAGGCGAAGATTTTCTTACGAAATTGGTGCAGGCTTATAACCGCGACGCCGTTGTCGATAAAAACAAGGCCGCAGAAAGCGCTTTAACATTTATTGACCAGCGTTTAGTCGATTTGAAATCTGAATTGGATGCAGCAGAAAGAAATACAGAAGCATACCGTAGAGAAAATCACATATCGCTTTTGCCGACGGAAGGCGCTCTTTTATTAACGGGCGAAGACGAATCTTATCAAAAATATGCTGATTTACAAACTCAAAAATTGCTGTTAGATTATGTTGAAAAACAGTTTAAGTCTAACGACGAAACCGAATTGTTATCGGCTAACGTTTTACCGGGAATTGCACCAAGTATAGGACAATATAACAGCGCAATAGTTCAAAAACAAAGAATGTTGTCTGTTGCATCTCCTGAATTACCGATTATAAAACGGATGGACAGGCAAATAGAAAATATTAAGAAAAATATTTTGTCCGTTATCGATGGCGAGAGGAAAAGTATTGAAGAAAAAGAATCACAGTTTACAGGGATGGACGATTATTATGAGGCCGGAACTCTGGACTATCCCCGTAGGGAACGTGAACTTTTCGTCTATCAGCGCCAAGAGGCTTTAAAATCTGGCTTGGTTACAAGTTTGTCTAATCGTGCCGAAGAACTGAAACTGACATTGGCGGTGGATATACCAAGCGCGAAAGTGCTTGAATATCCTTTGGCGTCAGGCTCGCCTGTTTCGCCGAGAAGAATGTTTATATTCTTGGTATGCCTTATTGCAGGCATATTGTTCCCATTTTTAGTAATCGCCATCAGGGAAATGCTGAACTATAAGTTAAGCAGGGAAGACGAAGTACGCAGATTCTCGGAAATACCGGTCATCGTATCGCTGCCTTTGGTCAAGACAAAAACGCCTTTGGTCGTTACGCCACACTCGACTTCCGCTATTGTGGAACGCTTCCGTTTGTTGCGTACCAACCTGCAATTTGCGCTCGAATCGCCTGAAAAGAAATCAATTATGATTACCTCTACAATTTCCGGCGAAGGCAAGACTTTTGTTTCGCTTAACCTGTCGATGATTTTCTCGCTGAAATACAAGACGATATTGGTTGGATTGGACGTTCGACGCCCGAAAATCAATACATATCTCGGCTTGCCCAAACACGTTGGCCTGATTTCTTACCTTACCGGCGACGAAACAGACCTTGATAAATTGATTTACAAAGGCGTGAACGGCAGCAATCTCGACGTGCTTATTTCCGGCATAGTGCCGCCGAATCCTAATGAACTTTTGATTGAAAAGACCTTGGATTCGATGTTTCAGGAACTCCGCAGGAAATACGACTATATTATAATCGACAGTTCGCCTGTCGGCAGCGTGTCAGACGCATTCCTGATTAACCGTGTAGTTGACGCTACATTGTTTGTAGTCAGAAACGAAGTTACTCCGAAATCGGCCATCGCTCTGGCTAACAGCATTTATGAAGACAAGCGCTTGAATAGTATGAGTTTCGTACTCAACGCATTCCATTCCGGACGAAAAGGCGGTTATGGATACGGTTACGGCTATGGATATGGTTACGGATACGGCTATGGATATGGCTATGGATATGGCTACGGCGGTTATGGTTACGGCTATGGCGATTATGGCTACGGTTACAGTTCAGACGAATAAAAGGATTATTAAAATATTAACACAAAGGAAAACAATAAAAAAATTACGAATATGAAAAATGTAAGGAACTTATTTTTAACGGCGCTTTTTGCAGCATTTACGTTTTCATCTTTTGCCCAAGATTATAACGAAGGTAGTTTATACGATGCTGTAAATAAAGACAAGTATGGCGACAACTGGTTCGTATCTTTTGGCGCTAATGTGAACCTGATGTTGGGCGAACAGGACAAGTTGGCTCCTTTCGGGGGTCGTATCCAGCAGGCATTCGGCGGACAACTTACCGGTGGTAAGTGGTTCAACCCTACTTTTGGTATGCGCATGCAAGTCATGGGCGGTACTTTGAGCGGTTATCAGATGGTTAAGTCCCAGATAACCGGCCCTCATAATTACTACACTACGGGCGGGCGGGAGAATATTTACTCGCATCAAAATCAGCCTACTATTTATTGGGAAAATGGAGGGCCTACAAAAGATAAGATGATTGAATTGGGAGATTTGGCTATGTTCCAAAATCCTGAATACTGGAAAGGAGTAAGAAATATAATGTCCGGAAAATATGTAAAAGGCTTCTATCAGGACTTTACTTACGGAACGGCGACAGTTGACCTTATGGCAAATCTTACTACTTTGCTGCGTGGTCATTATGTTCCCGACAACAAGTTTGATTTGATTCCATTTGCAGGTTTTGGCGTTATTCACGCTTTCGACAATCATAAAACTACAATCTCATTTACGAGCATTGTGGCTAAAATCGGTTTCAGAGCAAACTACAATTTCAACGATAAATGGGCTATTTTCCTCGAACCGCAGGCAAATGCCACAACCGCGGAGTTTGACGGATACCAGGGCGACGTGATAGCAGACGCTGTTCTGAACCTCTCGCTGGGCGTGCAATATACTTTCAACAAGAACATCGTTCCTTTCGAGAAACTGGCTTCCGACGAAATCGACCGCCTGAACAAGAAAGTTAACGAAAACCGTTATCTTATCGACCAGCACCAGGATATTCTGGAACGCCATCAGGATTTGCTCGACCGCTTGCAGAAATGCTGCGAAGAAAAGCCGGTTGTTACCACCCAGATAGTCCGCAACAAATTGCCGGAATATATCCGCTTCGTTCTTGATTCTTACAAGATTGAAATTTCTGAACAGAAGAAAATCAGCGATGTTGTAGAATATCTGAAAACCAATCCGGATGCAGACTTGCTGTTAGTAGGATATGCCGACAGACAGACCGGTAATCCGCGCTACAACTGGAATTTGAGCCAGAAACGAGTAGAGGCTGTATTCAATGAACTGAAACGTCTCGGCGTTGACCCAAGCCGTCTGAAAATTGAATGGAAAGGCGACAAAGAACAGCCATTCTCGCAAAACGATTGGAATCGGGTAGTAATTTTAGTTGAAAGATAAAATAAGGTTACTGTCTTTTGACTGACTAACTTGAAAATTCTATTTAAAAAAGTTTACATATCCGATGTTGCAAATCTATCGGGTATGTAAACTTTTTATTATGGGAGTATGAAAAGAATACTGTATATCATAATTGATTTGGTAATAATTTACGGAAGCATTTTGCTCGTTTTTTATCTGTTCGACATTAATTCCTTGTTGAAAGATTTTGAAAAGAACTTGAATGCTTTCCTTATAGTAACGCCGTTTATCGGATTATTTTATTTTATTTTTCAGTATGTTTACGATTTATTCAACATTATACGCCGAGGGATAGGGGATGTAGTTTATTCGGTGTTTCTCGTGTCGATATCGCTGATGATATCGACTATGGGCGTTTGTTTTCTTATCCGCGACGCCTCGCTGGCTTTCCCGCGAAGCGTGTTGTTGGTCAGCGGATTTCTGTATTTTGTGCTGCTTTCGCTCGAAAAGACATTTGTTTGGAATATTGGCCGGAAGTCGCACGGAATAAAGAAAATTGCAGTTATAAGCAGTAAAAACGATAAATTGGCCGATGAAATCGAGAGCAGATATTCTAATTTTTACAAAATCGAACATAAAGGCAACGAAACGGACGTGCTTACGCCGGAAGATATAAATTCAGTTGACGAAGTCTTTTTGAGTACCGATGTTTCAAACTCGGTAAGGAAGCGGGTTTTGGCGCTGTGTATCAATACCAACAAGGACATCTTTTTCGTGCCGACATTCTTTGATTTGAGCATAATGTCGTCCACATTTTTTAAGACGGGCGATATTCCGACTTACAGGATTTCCAACGTGCCGATTTCGAGCGACAAGAAAATCATAAAGCGGGCTATGGATTTGGTTTTATCGTCAATAGCGCTTGTCGTTTTTTCGCCGATAATCCTGATTCTCATTGCTTTAATTAAATTCGACGGCGGGCCGGCGTTTTATATCCAGGAAAGGCTTACCGAGGGTGGAAAAATCTTCAAAATGATTAAGTTCAGGACGATGATTCCCGATGCAGAGAAGGTTTCGGGGCCTGTGCTGGCCGGCCAAAACGACCCCAGAATAACAAAAATCGGCAATTTTATGCGCACTGTCAGATTGGATGAAGTACCGCAATTAATCAATATTTTGAGAGGCGAAATGAGCATCGTTGGGCCTCGTCCCGAAAGGCCCTTCTTTACCGAGCAGTTCCAAAAAGAAATGCCGGAATATTCCTATCGCCTGAAAGTGAAAGCAGGACTTACCGGACTTGCGCAGGTTGAAGGAAAATACAACACCTCGGCAGAAGACAAACTGCGTTACGACCTGATTTACATCAACAATTTTTCGCTTTGGAACGATATAGTCATCATTTTGCAGACTATAAAAATCCTGTTTATGAAAAGCAGTACGGAAGGAGTAAGTAATTGAAAATCAGATAAGTGGAAGCCTCGGACGTGAAAATATCGGTTTTGTTGCCTGCCTACAATGCAGAAAAATATTTGCGGGAAGCGGTTGATTCTATTCTGAATCAGACGTTTACCGATTTTGAACTGCTCATTGTGAACGACGGCTCGACCGATTCTACCGAAGAAATCATCCTCTCATACTCCGACAGCAGAATCCGCTACGAGAAAAACGACGGCAATCACGGCCTGATTTATACGCTTAACCGCGGACTTACGCTTTGCAAAGGCAAGTACATTGCGCGGATGGATTCCGATGATATTGCGCTCCCCGACAGGTTTCAAGCGCAGTTCGACTATATGGAGCAAAATCCCGAAACGGGCGTTTGCGGCACAAATATTGAGGTTTTTTACGACGACGCTCCGCAATGTTTTACGAAAGTCTGGTTTCCCGAAAGCGACCGCGAGGTTAGGGCTTATACTTATTTTCAGGCGGCCTTTTGCCATCCTTCAGTTATGTTGCGGAAATCGGTTCTTGACGCCAACAACATAGATTATCCCAACTATTTGCGGGCAGAAGATTATGCCTTGTGGATAGAATTGTTGCCGTTTACGAAGATGCACAATTTGCAGTCGGTTCATTTGCGTTACCGAAAGTGGGCGGGCAGCGAAAGTTGGTTGCTGTCGAACAAGGACAAGGCGGCAGTTTCTGTTGCTAACCGGTTGCAGGACATTTATTTCCGCCGCAATGGGATAGTAATGGAAATGGACGATATTATCGCTTTGGGTAGTTTTGTAAACCGCTCGGCCTATTATTCCTTGTCGAAAGATTCGCAAAAAACGGCCGACAAGGCGCTGAACGATTTTTTTGCGCAGTTGAAGCGTCAAGATGCTGATTCAGCGGCTGTTGCGAAAGATTATGTTTCGACAGCCTGTTTTTATCGTTTCGTAAAAAACCGCAAATTTCCGGCATTTTGGGGCTTAATACGGCTTTTTTTCTTCGGAATGTACTCTTTTTCAAAGAAAATGCCTACTTTTGTGAGGCGAAAAATGAATAATAAATAACAACGAACGGAAATGAAAACATTCTTCAAAGTGGTATTAGTTTTCCTGATAGTGTTTAATTTCAGGATGCCGATGGTATATAATTCCGTATTTTTGGCTATGTTATTGGCTACGGTTTATTATATTATACCAAGGCAAAAGATACCCTTAACGTATTTTACTGCAAAATACAATGCGTTGATTCTGTTTAGTACTTTGATTATGGCGTTTATCTATTATGTATATGCCGGTTTTCACGGGCAGAGCGATATAGTCATGGTAAAGCGTTTTCTTGTCCAATTTCAAATGCTGTTAACGATGGTATATATAACTCCTCTGTTGCTCGATGGGGAGGAGGAATCGAACGCCTATAATCTTGCCTGTAAATATTTGGCTTACGCCTTTGCAGTTCAGGGAGTTATACATTTGACAGGTTATATTTATACTCCTTTCGGAGAATGGATATTATCGACAAAACCGCCGGAAGTTATTGCCCGTTTTAACAATGCGGCCAGCGGTCTTCAACGATTTCGCGGATATGCCCTTACGGGGAGTTTGTTTTTTGAGTTGCCTGCCGCTTATGGTATTGCTTTTATTGCCTTTGTGCGCCTGATGTTGTCCGATGCGGCCAAACAGATACCGCGGTATATGCCGTATTTTGTTTTCTTTTTCCTGATTGTTGGGATTATGTTGTCAGGACGAACAGGGTTTATTGGAGTCGGAATAGGAATAGCATTTTACTTTATTTTTGTAAAGGACCCGGTGTCGATTATTTATAATATGGCAAAGCGTACTTTGGTAATAATTCCTGTATTGCTTATTGTGTTTTTCTTTGTGCTTACGCCTCAAAAACGGAAAGGTTTTATTGACGATGTATTTCCTTTTGCATTTGAATTTATGTACCGTTTCAGCGAGACAGGCGAGTTAGGCACCAGGTCAACCGATGCTACCATCGCTTTTTATTTTCCTCTAAATGACGATACGCTGATTTACGGAATCGGGGCCGACCCTCAAAGAGTGTCGTCAGGTTATCCATTTACCGATGCAGGATATATGCGAACGCTGATTTACGGCGGCGTGCCGTTGCTTATAATGCTGTTTATATACCAATACTTATATTTCCATACGCCTTTGGTGTATGCCCGACGGGAGCGAAGTTGGCTCGACATACTTTTGTTTCTGTCAATGTTTTTTTGTATATCGGTCTATCACATCAAGGACCTTGCGCTTGGTACGCAGCATATTTCGGAAGTGCAGTTTCTGCTTCTGGGATTTACGTACATACTTTCGTGCGAAACCAGCGAGGAAAAGCGTTTACCGGCCTAATAGGGAGTTAAACAGCGTTATCCACTGCTTCATAACGGCTTCTTCATTGTAGAGCAGCGAGTGTTCGCGGGCGGCGCTACCCATTGTTTTTCTCAATTCATCGGATTCTATCAAGGTGCATATTTTTTCTGAAAGCGCGTCTATATCGCCGGTTTTAATCAGAAAGCCGTTTTTCTCTTCTGCGATAATGTCTTTCGGGCCGCAAGGCGCGTCGAAGGCTGCAAGCGGCAATCCGCAGGATTCGGCTTCGAGCAGCACCATAGGCAGGGCTTCGAGATAGCGGGACGGAAAAAGAAACATCGAATGTTCGAGGTAACGGTCTAAAATATCTTTTACCGGCTCATGAAGATGAACCACGCCGTCGAGATTGTTTGCAATTATCTGATTTTGAAGATTTTCCCTTTGGTCGCCTCCGCCGAAAATATTCAGTTCCCAATCGGGGAAACGTTCGTGAACCTTTTTCCACGAATCAATCAGCATATCGAATCCTTTTTCGTAAGCCAGACGGCCTACGGCTATCGCTTTCCGGTTTTTGCAAGTGGAAACACTTGGCGGATAATAAGATAAGGCATTTGGAATAACTTCGATATTTCGACTGTCAGCCCAGCATTCTTTTTCTTCATTAGTCAGGACAACCAAGCGCGAAAGTTGCTTGCAAGCCCGTTTCATATTTTGCGTCCTTATTTTGGCAACAAGATTCGGGATAAAAGCATCGGACAGTTTCCGCGCCATTTGCTGGCGGAAATTTCCCGGAAAATGCAGTTCGCCTATTTTTATGCTGCCGTCGTCGAAACTGTTCAAAAAGTCAATGTCGAGACCGAGCGTGGAAACCGTAATGTCCGGTTTCAGGGAATAGAGCAACTTTTTCAGTTCCCGCCGGTACTGACGGGTTTTCAGGAAGCGGGAAATGCACTTTTGAATATAATTTTCTTTCCCGAAATTGATGTGGATGCCTATGTCGAGATGGCATTGCCGGACTTTTTCAGAGAGTGGAAAAAATACCGGCCGTCCCATCTGTTCGGTAGTAACGATGGTAATGTCGTAGCCCATCACTTCGGAAAAATAATTTGCTTTCAGAATCGTGATGCGGTCGGTGCCTCCCGGACTGTAAATTCCGCCGGGTAGTAAATATACTATTTTCAAGGGTTTGCTATTATTTTCCAAATAATTTCCCGGCATAATAGGCTCCTCCTTTCAGAAATAGATTTAAAAACAGTTTTGTTTGCGGTATTTTCCTGTATTTCAGGAATTTATAAAAGCAAATTGCCGACAAGTTTTTCAGAGTTTCGTCAAGCAGTTCGGGATGATTGGCTTTCAGTTGTTCCAAAAAAATGTTTATCACAAGGTCGGCTGCACGCTGATTTTCGGAATTGAGTTCGTAGCGGAACGAGCGGTCGGTAAAGAGAGTAAATGTTTCCAACTGCGCCGAATCAAGCCTTATATTGTTGTTTTCCAAATATTTATGATGAACGCGTATCACTACTTCGGCACGGCTGTTCACAACTTTGTCGGCCACAGTAGTTTCGCTTTTCTCGTGCTTGCGGTAGCGCAGCAGGATTTCGGACAGGTTGGCGCCTTTTGTAACTTTCAGTAAATCAACCCAAAAACTGTAATCTTCGGCCAAATAATAGCCTTCTGGATATTTCAATCCGTTTTCGTCCAATACCGATTTTCTGAAAATTACCGATGGCTGGTTGAATGGCGACTGAAAAAAGGTAAATGCGCGTATTGCCTTGTCAGTGAGGGCAAAATCGACGCGCTGGCTTTTCCCTGTGTTGTTGTCGAAAGATTCAACCGAACTGCCCAAAACTCCGATTTCAGGATGTTTTTCCATATAATCGTACTGGATTTGCAGGCGGCGGGGCAGGGCAATATCGTCGGCGTCGATGCGGGCAATGTATTTCCCGCTGCTCATCGACAATCCGCGGTTCAGGCTGAAAATTACGCCCATATTTTTCTCGTTTTCTACGTAAATTATCCGCGGGTCGTTGTATCGCGCTACCACGGCGGCGGTGGAATCGGTGGAACAGTTGTTTACAATAATCAGTTCAAAATCGGTAAACGTTTGATTTAGAATTGATTCTATCGCTTCGCCAATAAAGCGTTCGCCATTGTAAACAGGGATAATGACCGATATTTTTATTTCGTTTTCAAGATTCATATTCTATATAATGTTTAAGCGTTTTCAGGTACTGTTCTTTCCCGAAAAGTTCTGTAATTAGTTTATAATCAGCAGGAACAAGTTTGTTTGAGCGAAAGTCGGAGTAGAGAACATCCAGTTTGGCCGCAATATTGTTGAGGTCGAAAGGATTGAAAAAATGTCCGGCATTGCAGATTTTTCCGATTTCAAGCACGCCGCCGTGGCCGGAAAGGAAAAGTCCAAGACCTGCTCCGGCAGCCTCGACAATCGAAAGCGGTGCGTTTTCGTACCACAGCGAAGGCAGTACAAAAATATCGAACTCTGCAAGCGCTTGATACAGTTTATTTTGCGGAAGCCTTGGCCGGATAAATACTTTTTTATCAAGAGAGTTGCATTTTATCGCATTTTCGATTTTTTCTTTGTCTTCCCCCTCGCCGATAATGGTAAAAGTGAAGTTTATATTGCTGTTTTTCAGCGCGTTAATGAAATTAACCAACCCTTTTTCCTGCGACAACCTACCAAAATAAACCATCCGCATTGTATCGCCGGTTTTGGATTTTTTTTCGGACAAAGCGGGCAGAGAACAGGGATTGTAAATTCGCTGCACGTCCATATTTGGGTAGAGCGAGCGGATTTGCGCGGCCAAAAATTCGCTTGGCGACAGCACAAGGTCGAAAACCTCCTGCGCCTTGCAGAGTTTGTAGGCCTTTATCCATTGGATTTTTTTTAGCAAACTGTGGGATATGCCTCTGAAATCAAGCCGTTTAGATAAAATTTCCGACAAGGCGGGCGGATTGGTAAAATTCACCGTCTCCCCGTTTTTGAAGTAACTGTAACCGCGATTGGGGCAGACCAAGTGAAAATCGTGGGCGTAATAGATTATTTTGCATTTTTCGCACTGCTTGTATTTTTTCAGAACGCCGAGAATCGACGGCGAGAGCGCTCCGCAGTAGTTGTGGACAATGATTGCGTCGAAATGCCGGTTTTTCAGGAAATCTTCCAATTTTTTGCGAAATCGAAAAGAATAAATATATTCCAATGGCGAAATTTTCCAGTCGGATATATTCTTAAATGCGTAAAACACAGCGCTTTCCGCAAGGATTTCGGATTGATAGCGAAACACCGATTCGGCGCCTCCGCCCTCCCAGTAATCGTTAATCAAGAGAACTGCCATAGCGGTAAAAGTTTGTCGGCTACCACGTTTTCCACGGTGCAGAGCCTGATTTCCACAATTCTTCAAGTTGATTTTTATCCCGTAGCGTATCCATAGGTTTCCAGAAGCCGGTATGTTTGTATGCAAACAGTTCATTATCAGTTGCTAACGATTCGAGCGGACGGCGTTCCCAGACGGTTTCGTCGCCCTGATTCAGATATCGGAAAACTCCCGGTTCGCAGACGAAAAATCCGCCGTTAATCCAGGTTCCGTCTCCTTTCGGCTTTTCGACAAACGAGGTTATTTGGTCGCTTTCGGAGTTTATGGTCAGCGAACCGAAACGGCCTTCGGGCTGAACGGAAGTCATTGTGGCTAACCGTTTGTGCGACAGGTGAAAATCGAGCAGGGCATTAAGATTGACGTCGCTCAAACCGTCGCCATAAGTTAGCATAAAGCGTTCATTTCCAATAAATTCCTCTGCACGTTTCAGCCGCCCGCCGGTTTGCGTTGCGAGGCCGGTATCGAGGACGGTAACTTGCCATGGTTCGGTATGCCGGCTCAAAATCCGGAACGAATTGTCCTGCAAATTGAACGTAACATCCGAATTTTGAATGAAATAGTTGAAAAAATATTCTTTTATGATTTCGCATCTGTAACCGCCCAGAACGACAAAATCGTTGAATCCGCAGCGGGAATAGAGTTTCATTATATGCCAGAGAATGGGGCGGCCGCCGATTCTGACCATCGGTTTTGGAACGGAAGACGTTTCTTCGCTCAATCGAGTTCCCATACCGCCTGCAAAAATTACAACTTTCATATTTTCAGCCTTTTATCTGTTTTTTCTGCAACAAAAATCATATTCAAAAACCACGTTTTGTCGTTTGGCAGGATAAAATTTAAAATTATCACGAGCAAGGCCAGAGGCCCGGTAAAAATTATCATCAGCAAAGTGCGTAAAGCCTTGTTTTTCGGGAATATATTGTCGATTATGTAACTGATGAACGACTGGCTGACGGTTTCGAAATAGGTAGTCGATTTGTGCAATCTCATTATTGTGAAACCGTGTTTTTCCATTATTTTCCTGATTCCGTAACTTGTGTAACGGCCGAAGTCATAAGGGATTTCGTGTTCATTGCCGGCAAAAGGTATTGTTACCAACATCCGGCCGTCGTCTTTCAAAACGCGGTTCAGTTCATCCAATATCTCGTCCAAATTAAAAAGATGTTCAAAGACTTCGGATGCAAATATGCAGTCAAATGATTGATTGTCAAATGGTAAGTGATGTCCGTCGTAGAAAACGTCGGCCGAAATATCCGACTGTTCGTGTCCGCTTACTTCAATGTCAACGCCGACATATTCTTCCACATCGAACAGGCTTCGGTAAGGTTTCCGTCCGCAGCCGAAGTCGAGCAATCGACCTTTCAGCAGCGGCGCTTCGAATTTCACGTATTTAAGCAAACCCTTGCGGGAAAAGTAATTAGGATTAATAAAAATCGAAACGAAGTTTACGAAAAACTGCTGATGTTTATAAAATTTAACTAATGAATTCAACATACCAATAAATTTTTATAGTGCAAAAGTAGGTTATTTTTTTTACATAAACAAAAATTTTACTATCTTTGCGCCTTGAATAGTAAATATGAATTGGAGTTATTGAATATAAACGAACCGGAATGTTATTTAATTCTTTTGAATATCTCATTTTTTTCCCTCTCGTTTTTATCCTTTACTGGTCGATAAAACCGGAAAGGTACAGATTGCAGAATATTCTGCTGATTGCGGCAAGTTACGTATTTTATGCTTTCTGGGACTGGCGGTTTCTCTTTTTACTGATTTTTTCCACTTCACTCGACTATTTTACAGGGCTGAAAATTTTTGGAGCAGGCGGTAACAAGCGAAGGAAAAAAGCGTGGTTGCTTACAAGCATTATCATTAATCTTGGATTCCTTGGTTTTTTCAAATATTACAATTTTTTTGTAGAATCGTTTGCCGAACTTGTGCAAAACTTTGGTTTTCAGCCGAATATATGGACTTTGAAAATCCTGATTCCGGTCGGAATTTCGTTTTACACTTTTCACGGACTCTCTTATGTTCTCGATATTTACAACGGGAAAATCGAGCCGACGCGCAATGTGGTTGATTATTCGCTGTTTGTGAGTTTTTTCCCGCTGTTAGTTGCAGGGCCTATCGAACGCGCTACGCACCTGTTGCCGCAGTTGAAACGTCCCCGGCAGTTTGAGTATCCGCGGGCGGTTGACGGTCTGAAACAGATGCTTTGGGGACTTTTCAAGAAGATAGTCATCGCCGATAATTGCGCCCCGATAGTCAATCAGATTTTCGATAACTACGACATAATGCCGGCCAACAGCCTTGTGCTTGGGGCAATACTTTTCTCGTTCCAGATTTACGGCGATTTTTCGGGATATTCCGATATTGCGCTCGGAAGCGCCCGCCTGTTGGGAATCGAACTGCTCCGAAACTTTTCGTATCCCTATTTTTCGCGCGATATTGCCGAATTTTGGCGGCGCTGGCATATATCGCTCACGACTTGGTTCCGCGATTACATCTACATTCCGCTTGGCGGCAGCAGGGTTTCAAAGGCGAAAGTTATCCGCAACACATTCATTATCTTTCTTGTAAGCGGATTTTGGCACGGCGCAAACTGGACTTTTATCGTCTGGGGATTTCTCAATGCCGTTTATTTTCTTCCTTTGTTGCTGTCGAAAAACAACAGGAAAAACCTTGACATAGTAGCCCAAGGCCGCATTTTGCCGACATTTCGGGAGTTCTGGTCTATGTTGGCGACTTTTGCGCTTGCGGCTTTCGGATGGATAGTTTTCCGCGCCGAAAGCATCACTCACGCTTGGCATTACGTAAGGAAAATGTTTTCCGAATCGTGGCTGTCGCTGGATATTGGGCAGTATGAGGTCGGCCGCAGCGGAGTTCTGCTTGTAGTTTTGCTGATAATCGCTTTTCTTGTTGCCGAATGGTTTGGACGAGAACGGCCTTACGCTCTTGCGGGGCTGTTTCCGAAACACCGATGGCTGCGGTATGCGGTTTATTATGCGATAATTTTGGTTATTCTCATTTACGGTGGCGAAGGCCAGCAATTTATCTATTTTCAATTTTAGGATATGATGAAAAGACTTCTATATAAGGCGTTTGTATTTTCGATTCCGATTATTGCCATCGTTCTGTTTTTTGAATATTATATAAGGACAAGGCCGAGCGTGTACCGCTCCAAACGCGACAATCTGATTGAAAATGCCGATAGCGTGAGGATTTTGATTATGGGCAATTCTCACTCTACATACGGATTGAACCCTAATCTATTTTCGGAATACGCATATAATCTGGCGTTTGAAGCACAAAGCATTTATTTCGATAAAGCCTTGATAGATAAATATTTATCAATTTTACCCAATCTGAAATATCTTATTTTGGAAATTGATTACGGCAATCTTTGCCAGAAAAGGAGCGAAAACAGGGACTTTTTCTACAAATATTACTTCGATATTTCGTACAAGGGGGAACATTTTGTGAAAGAATACCTTTTGCAGTCGGTTTTCGTCCATTCGTTTAAGGAAACTTGGTCGCTGTATTGGATTGATAACAAGAATGGTAAAGTAAATCCGGCCGATGCGAAAGGCTGGACTGCCCGTAGCACGCATCGCGAAGACGATGTTGTAGGATATGATAAAAACAGAATAGTAGCCGCTCGGTTTAACGAAAGTTTTAAGTCCTTTACCGGCAACGAAGAAGAACTTCTTTTGGTGGAACAGGCGATTGAAACGCTGAAAGCGAGAGGCGTTAATCCGGTTTTGATAACTTGCCCGATTTATAAGTCGCTGCGTAGCCTGCTTGATAAGGATGTAACGCAAAAAGTGGCAGAAGAAGGCCGGTTTTTGGCGGAAAAGTTTGATATTCAATATCTTAATTTCTTTTCAGACGACAGTTTTGAAGCCGCAGATTATTTCGATTCCGACCACTTGAACGACAGCGGCGCAGCAAAACTGACTTTGAAAGTGGATTCATTAATAGAAAATAGATGAAAATGGAAAAATATATTGTTATTACCTCAATTTCGTACCCGACAGAAGCGGTGCGATTGTTTTCGGAATTATCCGATTATCAGTTGGTTGTAGTGGGCGACAAAAAAACTCCGGCCGACTGGACTTGTCCGAATACGGTATTTCTTGCCGCCGACAGTAAGGAAACAGCCGGATATGCTCTTGCGTCAAGACTGCCTTACAATCACTATTGCAGGAAAATGCTCGGCTATCTCTACGCTATTTCGCAGGGTGCGGAATTTATTGTCGATACCGACGACGACAATTTGCCGATGGAAAACTGGACTTTCCCCGAATTTGAGGGCAGTTTTCTGCAAACGCCCGAAGGCGAGGGCTTTATAAATGTTTATAACTATTTTACAGAGCAAAATATCTGGCCGCGCGGACTGCCGCTATCGCTCATCAACATACGGAACCGTTTCGACGATTTGGCTGTAAAGCCCGCTAAAACAGGAGTTTGGCAAGGACTGGCCGACGAAGACCCCGACGTTGACGCCGTTTATCGCCTTGTTTTCGACAAGCCCTGCAATTTCGACAGCAAGCCGCCAATCGTTCTTGGCAAGGGAACCGTTTGTCCGTTCAACACACAAAATACGATCATTCGGAAAGAACTTTTTCCGCTGATGTATTTGCCGTCGTATGTAACTTTCAGATTCACAGATATTTTGCGCGGATTGGTCGCTCAACCGATTATGTGGCTTTACGGGTACTCGCTTGGATTTACCGAGGCGACCGTGATTCAAAAACGCAATCCTCACGATTATTTCAAGGATTTTGTTTCGGAAATACCGATGTATCAGCAGGTTGAAAAGGTTGTTGCCGCTGTGGATGGAGTTATCGGCGAAAGGCGTTCGATTTCCGACAATCTGTTCGAGGCTTACCGTGCGCTTCTTGCCATCGGAATTGTGGAAGAACGCGAGTTGGAAACTCTGGAAGCGTGGCTAAAAGACGTAAATAAATGAAGAAAATCCTCCATATTTCCAACTATTATCCGCCGCATATTGGCGGGATTGAGGACGTTTGCCACAGTATCGTAGCCGGAATGTCGGGTTACGAACACTGTGTTATTTGCTTCAACGACAAGCCGTTTACCGAACGCGGACTGTACGAAGGCGTTGAGGTTGTCCGTTGCGGAGTGTGGAAAAAACTGTTCAGCCAGTCGATTTCGTTCTCATTTTTTCGGGAATTGAGGAATATTTTGCGGGATTTCAAGCCCGATATTGTGCATTTTCATACGCCTAATCCTTTGAGCAGCGTTTATTTACTTGCTTTGCTGCCGAAAAATGCGAAACTTATAGTGCATTGGCATTCCGACATTGTTGCGCAGGGATTGCTGCACTTTTTCTACGCTCCGTTTGAGGCCTGTTTGCTGAACAGAGCGGATAAAATCCTGATTACAAGCCCGACCTATTTGTCAGGTTCCAAGCCGCTGAGAAAATATCATTCCAAGATTACGGTGATTCCGAATACGGTTGATGCGAAAAAACTTGATAAACGCCCCGAAGACGCGCAAAATATATCGAAAATAAAGGAATTGTGCGGAAATCGGAAAATTGTTTTTACCTTTGGGCGGCACGTTCCTTACAAGGGATTGCAGTATTTGGTCGATTCGCTGGGGGCGCTTTCAAAAGATGCGGTTGTTGTGATTGCGGGCGTTGGTGCGCTTACCGGCAAGTTGAAGGCGGGTTCTTCCATCTATCCGGTTTTGTTTCCCGGCCGTTTGAGCGAAGAAGATTTGCGGGCTTGGCTTTATGCTGCCGATGTGTTTGCGTTTCCGTCCGTTACCCGCAACGAAGCATTCGGAATTGCGCTTGCCGAGGCGATGTATTGCGGTTTGCCGGCTGTAACTTTCACTATTCCGGATTCCGGCGTAAACTGGGTTTGCATCGACGGCGAAGACTGCATAGAATCCGAAAACGGCAACTCTTCGGCCTTGGCGGCGGCGATTAACCGCTTGCTTGACGACGACGAACTGCGGTTGCGGCTGGGAAAAAACGCTTCGGAGCGGGTTAGGCAAAATTTTGTAATAGAATCAATTACAGGCGAATTGAGGAAGATTTACGATAATATCTGATGGAAACAGTTTCGACAAACATATTTACAAAAAGGGATACGACTGCATTAAAAGGAGTTGCAATCTGTTTTATGCTGTTTCTGCACCTGTTTAACAAGCCGTATAATGTGGATTTGTGTACAAATTTTCTTTACATCGGTGGCAAACCATTAGTCCTTTTATTGTCGAAATTTACTGAAATATGCGTTCCAATTTATCTGTTTATCAGCGGATATGGCCTTTTTACGTCATTTCAAAACGGCAAAGGCCAAAAAAGTTGGAAGCGTCTTTTACCATTATGGCTGAATTATTTTATCATTTTTGCGATTTTCGTGCCAATCGGCTCTTATGTTTTTCCGGAAGCATACCCCGGAAGCGTAAAACAACTGGTATTGACTTTGCTGACTTACGATTACAACTACAATGGGGAATGGTGGTTTCTGTTCCCGTATTTTGTTTTGGTACTTATAAGTAATCCGCTTTTTAAGTTGTTGAATAACAGTAATATATGGACATTTTTCATCCTGTTGACGGCCGTGTATTATGCAGCCTCTTTGGTAGAAGTTTTTAATCGAATGTATTTATATACCCATCAGTTTGCATACAAACCCGTACTGATATTGAAATGTCTGTATCCATTCGGGATTGGCGCGATTTTTGCCAAAGAAAATATTTTTGAAGCCTTTGCAAAATTCGGGCATAAATGGCTGTTTCTATTGGCAATACCGCTGCTAATCGTGGCCAGAATTTTGATTCCTGTCGATAAGTTCACGGTTTACATAGCGGTTGCGTTTATCGTCTGTTTCGCTGTGCTGAAAAGAGGCCGGCTGTTTGATACGGTTTTGGGATTTTTAGGCCGTCACTCGACTAATATCTGGTTGCTTCACACGTTTTTCTGCTATTATCTGTTCAAAAATTTTATCTACTCCTTCAAATATCCATTGTTGATATTTTTAGTTTTGATGACGGTAAGTATAATATCCTCGTATATAGTAGATTTGATATATATTCCTATAAATAAAGGACTTAATAAAATATTGAACCGGCAATGAAAACAGGAATTTTGATTTTGGCGCACAACAATCCCAATCAACTCAAATATTTGGTTGAGGCTTTGAAACAGGATTTTTCGATTTTTGTACATATTGACGCAAAATGCGATATTCCGGTTGATTTTATACCGGCCGGGGACAATGTTTTTGTTTTCAAGAAGCATAAAATCCATTGGGGCGACGAGAACACAATATACGCAATGCTCGATTTATTCAGGATTTCTTACGAGCGGGGCTGCGATTATTCGATGCTTGTCAGCGGCGCCGATTTGCCGATAAAACCCTTGTCGGCGATTAAAGCAAAAATTCAGGAAAATCCCGAAATAAACTACGTTCATTACGAAAAAATGCCCCGTAGCGTTTGGCCGCTAAATGGAGGATTCGACCGCTTGACGCTTTATTGGGATGCAGTAAAGAACAGGAACAAACTTACTGTGGGCAACTACCTTTTTGCGGCATTACGCGCTTTCCAGCGGATAACCGGATTGAAGCGGAAGATACTGCCGATGGACTATTACGGCGGCTCCACATGGCTGAATCTTTCGCGGGAAATGATAAAACTCGTCCTTGATTTTATCGAGGATAATCCGAAATATGTAGCCCAGTTCAGGCATACCCGGAATGCCGACGAGATTTTCTTCCAGACGATTATTCTGAACTCGAAACTTGCCGACAAAGTTTGCAAATCCGACCTGCGCTACGTTGACTGGACTTCCGGCCCCGAATATCCGCGCACGCTGACAATGGACGATTACGATAAAATAATGCAGTCCGACGCCCTTTTTGCACGGAAATTTGACGAGAAACGGGATGATAGTAT
>JAISUN010000012.1 GCA_031272085.1 Dysgonamonadaceae bacterium
TGGAAAAATACATCGGTTATCTGACTGATTCTTACCTTTTTTATCCTGTACACAGGTTCGATATAAAAGGCAAACAACAGTTGGCAACACAAGAAAAATATTATCTTGTCGATATTGGATTTCGCAACGTAAGGTTAGGAAAATTTCAATATCAGGATGTCGGGCATATTTTGGAAAACGTTGTCTATTTGGAACTTCAACGGCGAGGTTATCAAATTTGGATTGGAAAAATCGGCGAATATGAAGTTGATTTTATTGTAAAAAATGCCGAAAACAAGGTTGAATATTATCAAGTTACATGGTCGATGGCTGATTCCGCTACTGCCGAAAGAGAATTGCGTCCATTCCGACACATTCCCGATAACTATCCGAAATATATTATCTCAACCGATTTGCTGACAGGCGAAATTGATGGGATAGAGCATATTAACGTAGTTGATTGGTTATTAAATAAAAATTTAAGATAACAAACAATGGCAACACTGCAAAAAAACACCATAATCGACAGCAAATACACCGTCCTCCTCTTTATCAAAAGGGACAAGTTGTAATTTTTAATCCATCCCCTCCGCGTCAAGCCGTCCGTCCCAAAGATATTTCTTTGTTTCTGAAACGATTACGCCGCTCAACAGCACAAGGCAAATAAGATTCGGAATTGCCATAAGGCCGTTGAAAATATCGCCCAGATTCCAGACTACATCAAGCGAGAGGATTGTTCCGAGGAATACCATCACAAGATACAGCGCTTTGTAGGGCAAAACGGACTTTTTCCCGAACAGGTATTCAATCGATTTTTCGGCATAGTACGCCCAGCCGATAATGGTTGAAAATGTGAAAGTTACAAGCGAAACGGCAAGAAAAATGCTGCCGTAATGCGAAAAATAATGCCCGAATGCGTGCTGGGTTATCGCAACGCCTTCCTTTCCCTCTGTCCACGCGCCGGTATTGACGAGAACCAAGCCTGTCAGAGCGCAAATTATGACCGTATCCCAAAACGTTCCCGACGAGGAAACAAGCGCCTGACGCACCGGATTGCGGGTTTGAGCGGCTGCCGCCACTATCGGAGCCGAGCCGAGTCCCGATTCGTTGGAAAACAAGCCCCGCGCAACTCCGTAACGAGCCGCCATCATCACCGTTGAACCTGCAAATCCGCCAACGGCTGCGTGTCCCGTAAATGCCGACTTTACAATCAAAACCAACGACTGCCATAGCGTTTCGTATCCTAATGCCAAAATCAGCAGGCAGCCGGCAACGTAAAAAAACGCCATAAACGGTACAAGTTTGTCGCAAACCCGCGCTATGCTTTTTATTCCGCCGATAATTATCGCTCCGGTCAGCAAAAACAGCGCGATTCCGACGTAAAGTTTGTTGAATCCAAAACTTTCGTTCAGCGCCGAGGCCATAGAATTTGCCTGCACCGAAGCGCCTATTCCGAAAGCCGCAATAGCAGTGAAAGCAGCGAAAAGCGCTCCGAGAAATTTACTCTTCAATCCGTATTCCAGAGCGTACATCGGGCCGCCTGAAAACGAGCCGTCGGCATTTTTTTTGCGGTATTTTATCGCCAGCAAACCTTCGGAATATTTTGTCGCAATGCCGAAAACGCCTGTAATCCAAACCCACAGCACCGCGCCCGGCCCGCCGAGCGACACCGCCGTTGCAACTCCGATGATATTTCCCGTTCCGATAGTTGCGGCAAGCGAGGTTGCAAGTGCGCTGAACTGGCTGATTTCGCCGTGCGAACCCTTGTCGCTGCTGACCGATAATTTTATCGCCTTGCCTACATATCGCTGGAT
This sequence comes from Dysgonamonadaceae bacterium, assembly GCA_031272085.1. Taxonomy (GTDB): domain Bacteria; phylum Bacteroidota; class Bacteroidia; order Bacteroidales; family Azobacteroidaceae; genus Azobacteroides. Next base: position 1,794 of record JAISUN010000012.1, read on the forward strand.
AAACCTCAAACGAAAAGTGAGGAAAAGATGCGTACCGAGCAACATTATCAGCAGAGGCCAGCCCCAAAGGAAGCCCGCCGTTTCGGATATAAAAGTTGAAATTTGTTCCATAATTCAGTATTTAAAAAATTTCCCCCTGCCGCAGTAAAGTGCCAGGGGGAAACGTCGATAAGGTCATTCCGCGCTAAAACAGTTTTTTTAGCAGCGAAATAAGCCAAACCAAAACTACGCCGCCGACAACAGCCGTAATGAGCGAGCCAATCAGACCGCTTCCTGCCGAAATTCCGAGAACTCCGAACAGCCAGCCGCCCAAAATACCGCCTACGATGCCGACGATGATGTTTACTAAAATTCCGAAGCCGCTCCCCTTAAAGAGAAGTCCTGCGAGCCATCCGGCTACTGCTCCGATGATGATAAAATAAATCCATTCCATACACAATAATAATTTAAAAATGTAACAATAAAGAGTTTGCAAAAATAAGGGTATGTTTTGACCTTGGTTTTTACGCGGGAAAGTTACAAATTATTTTTTATAAAAAAGCATTTTTTAATGTTTTTTCTTAAAATTGGCCATTTTTTTCTTAATCTAATTCAACAACTGTAATTCCTGCGCCTCCAAACTGGACGTGTTCGTCCTGAAAATGCTTCACGCCATCGACAGTCCGCAGGTAATCGCGGATGATTTGGCGCAAGGCTCCGGTGCCGGTTCCGTGTAAAATCCTGACCCTTCCGGCATTACACTGAATTGCGTCGTCGATGAAGTAGGTTGCGGCTTGCAGAGCCTCGTCGCCGCGCATTCCGCGCAAGTCTATTTCGGGCTTGAAATTCAGCATTTTTTTGTCCATCAGGTCTGCAAGATTGGAATCTTTTTTAGTCCGCGCCGTTTGTTTCGCTGCCTTGGAATTTGCGGGCTTGGCGGCTTCGATTTGCGAGGCTTTGAGGTTGGTTTTTATCGCTCCGAAAGCCACGATGTAGTAATCGTCCTTTTGGTCGAGAATTGTGCCGGCGGTTTGCTGTCCTTTCAACCTGACGGAATCGCCTATCTTGAAGCGCGAAGGCGCGAATTGGGGCTGCTTTAGCGCCTTCGCGCCTTCGTGCCTTCGTGCTTTCGTGCCTTCGCGCCTTCGCGCCTCTGCGCCTTCGCGCCCTTCTGCTTTCGTGCTTATAGAATTTTTGAAATCATCGAGGTTTTTGCGGATTTCGCGGGTTTTCGATTTTTCGGCCTGCGCCTCTTTTATTTCGCGGATAGTTTTTTCGATTTGCGAATTGGCCTCTGCAAGCAGGTTTTCGGCGTCTGTACGGGCTTTGTTGAGCCATTCGCGTTTTTGGGATTCAAAATTTTCGAGATTTTTGCGGTATTGTCCGGCAAGTTCTTCGAGCGATTTTTCCTCTCGGCGGATTTCCTGCCTTTTGGCTTCCCAATAGCGTTTGTCGCGGACAATATCCTGCAAATATTTGTCCAAATTGATGTAATCCTGTCCGACTTTTTCCGCTGCTTCGGCAATAACATCTTCCGGAAGTCCGATTTTTCGGGCAATCTCTATCGCAAACGAAGAGCCGGGCTTGCCGACAGACAGTTGAAACAGCGGCTGCATCCCGTTTCGGTCGTACAACATCGCTCCGTTCACGACGCCTTCATGGTCTTCGGCGTAGGTTTTCAGGTTGTGATAATGCGTGGTAATCACTCCGAAGCAGCCTTTTTCGTTGAAGCGATGAAGCAGGGCTTCGGCAATCGCGCCTCCGATGCGGGGTTCGGTACCGCCGCCAAATTCGTCAATCAGAAGCAGAGTTTCGGAATTTCCGTTTTTGACCATAAATTTCATATTGGTCAGGTGCGAACTGTAAGTCGAGAGGTCGTTTTCTATGGACTGCTCGTCGCCGATGTCGATGAAAATATTGTTGAAAATGCCGGTTTTCGAGCGTTCGCCGACGGGAATCAAAACCCCCGATTGCAGCATATATTGCAGCAGTCCTACGGTTTTCAGCAGAACCGATTTTCCGCCTGCATTGGGGCCTGATACTACGAGGATTTTGTCCTTTGTATTAAGGTTAATATTCAGAGGCACAACGTTTTTCCCCTGTTTTTTATGCGAAAGGAAAAGCAGAGGATGTATGGCGTGCCGGAAGTCGATTTGCGGTTTGTCTTCGATTTCGGGCATAATGGCCTGTATTTCGTTGGCAAACAAGGCTTTGGCTCTGATAAAATCTATTTCGGCTAAAAAGAGGTATGAGTTCAGAATATCGGGGATTTCAGGCCTTATGCTGTCCGAAAATGCCGTCAGGATGCGGATTATTTCGCGTTTTTCTTCGCTTTCGAGTTCGCGTATTAGGTTGTTGGCTTCCACAACTTCTTGCGGCTCGATGAAAACGGTTTTTCCGGTAGCCGATTCGTCGTGAACTATACCGCTGATTTTTCGTTTGAAGGCGGGCAAAACAGGAATTGTGAGCCGTCCGTCGCGCATTGTAGGGCTTACGTCGGCGTCAATAAATCCTTCTGTTTGAGCCGTTTTCAGGATTTTTTGCAAAGTCCGCGAAATGCTGCTTTCTGTTTGAGCAATTCGGCGGCGGATTTCGGCGAGGGTAGGGGAGGCGTTGTCGCGGATTTGGCCGAAACGGTCGAGTATTGCGTCTATCTGTTTGGTAATATGGGGAAAAGCGGCAACGTCGGCTGCAAGCGCTTTCAGATGAGGATATGCGGCCGTTTCGCCTGTTTTTGAGGCTGAATGTGCAAAAAAATGCAGGATAGAATTTATAGTTTCTAACGAGCGGCGAAGGTCAAACAGTTCTTTTTCAGTAAGATATGCACCTTCAACCCGGATTTTTTTCAGTCCTTCGCGCAGGTCGTAATAGTTGTCGGACGGAAAATTGTCTTCCTTGGCCAAAATCTGCGTAAATTCGTGAGTTTGGTTGAGTTGGGCGGCAATCAGCGGATAATCGGTAGAAAAGCGCATTTCTTCGGCCTTTTCGAGGCCGAGCGGCGACAAACAATGAGCCGAAATGAGGCGGCGCACCGTGTCGAATCCCGTTTTCTGTTCAAAATTTTCAGGATAAATCATCAGGCAAAATTACTAAAATGTTTTGACATAACAAACAAAAAGCAGGCATGGGAAATTTTGTCTGATTTTTTTTGCTAACTTTGCGCCGACAAATGAAATAATCAGTTTTATGGAAACACAAAAAAAATACAAATGGGGAATAATCGGCGCAGCCCGCATCGCCAACAAGTTTGCCGAGGGTTTGAAAGTCCTTCCGAACGCTGAACGGTACGCTATTGCCGCCCGCTCGCTCGACCGCGCCGAAGAATTTCGCGCGAAACACGGTTTTCAAAAAGCCTTCGGTTCGTATGCCGAAATGCTTGCCGACCCTGAATTGGACGCGGTTTACATCGCGACAACCAACAATCTGCATTACGAACACACGATGATGTGCCTCGAAGCAGGAAAGGCCGTCCTTTGCGAAAAGCCCTTTGCATCGAACCTGTTGCAGGTAAAAATGATGGTCGAAAAAGCCCGTGAAAAGAAGGTTTTCCTGATGGAAGCGCTCTGGACGCGCTTTATTCCCAGCACGCTCATGTTCTGGGAAAAAGCCAAAAGCGGGCTGATTGGCAAACCGCTGCTGTTTCAGTGCGATTTCGGCTTCGTTTCGCCTTTCGACCCCAAGAGCCGCGTTTATGCGCCTGAACTTGGCGGTGGCTCCGTTCCCGACATCGGCATCTATCCGGTTTTCACGTCGATGATGCTGTTCGGAAAACCGAAAGAAATTCAGGTTTGCTCCGTTCCTGCGCCGACCGGCACCGACTGGACTACTGCCGTACTTTTCAAGCACGAAAACAACGAAATCAGCATGCTGTCCTCGTCTTTCGAGATGAAACTCAACAACGAAGCGCGGGTTTACGGCGAAGGCGGACGAGTGATGCTTCACGCTCAATTCAGCGTCCCCACGCGGCTTTCGTTCAGGCTGCGCGATGAGATAGAAACCGATATTCCGGTTGAAACTCTTGGGAACGGCTACAATTACGAGGCCGCCGAAGTTATGAACTGCCTCGACCGCGGACTGACGGAAAGTCCAAGTCTGCCCCTGTCGTTTTCGCTTGATTTGATGGCGGTTTTGGATGAAATATGCGAAAAAGCGAGGCCAAAATGATACGCAAAGCAAAAGCGGAAGATGCGGCTCAAATTGCCGATATTTACAACTATTACGTGCTGAATACGGTTGTAACTTTTGACGAAGAGCCTGTTACAGAGCAGTTTATGCGCTCGAAAATCGGGAAAATTCTGTCTTTGGGTTATCCTTTTCTCGTTTACGAGCGAGACGGTACGATTGCGGGATATGCCTATCTTTCGGACTGGCGGCCGCACGCGGCTTACCGGATAACGCTCGAAACTTCGGTTTATTTGGCTCCGCAGTTCGCCGGAAAAGGCTTGGGCAGCGAATTATACGGCAAATTGATAGAAGAAGCCCGCCGGCTCGAAATCCGCTCGCTGATTGGAGTTCTGGGGCTTCCAAACGAAGCCAGCCAAGGCTTGCACCGAAAATTCGGGTTCGCCTTGGCCGGCTGTTTCCCGAAAGTTGGCAAAAAATTCGGCCAACTCTGGGACGTCGAGTTTTATCAATTAACGCTTGTTTAGCATCAGAACAGTTTTTCGGGATATTCGCCGCGGGCAATCAATTCGCGGATTTTGGCCACAACTCCGTCGCGGTCTTCCTTGTAAGTTACGCCGAACCATTTTGAGGGAGTATCAAGCACTTTTACGCGAGCTTTTCCGCTCGTAATAAGGTTATTAACTACCAATGGAATGAAAAATTCCGCTTTTGGATTATCCTTGTTTGCATTGAAAAAGTCGATAAACTGCCGGTCGGAATACTCAAAATATTCGGGCGTAAATCCCCACATATTCATCGAAACAGGAACATTCTCGCCAACAGGCTGCATTGCTCCGTTTTCGTCTTTGTACTTGATGATTCCGTCGGCGTCGCGGACGATGTAAGTGCGCTCTACGACCGTTGTCAGAAAATCTTCGTCGTTCTTTTCGCAGATTCCGCGGGCAACCGAACCGCTTTCGGACAGCGTATTTCCGAGCCGGTATCCAATCATACAGTAATCGTTTTGTTTGCCTTCGAGCGACGACAGATATTCGGCCAAAATCTTGAAACTTTCGCGGCCGTAAAAATCATCGGCGTTGATGACGGCAAAAGGCTCGTTGATAGCCTCTTTTCCCATCATTACGGCGTGATTTGTTCCCCACGGTTTTTCGCGGCCTTCGGGCAGGGAAAAACCTTTCGGCAGATAGTCAAGTTCCTGAAACACAACCTCTACCGGCAAAACATTTTCATATTTTTTGAGGATTTTTGTGCGGAAATCTTCTTCAAAAGAGTGCCGGATAACGAACACAACTTTTCCGAATCCGCCTCTTTCAGCGTCGAAAATCGAATAGTCCATAATCGTTTCGCCGTTGGGGCCGAGGCCGTCCAACTGCTTCAATCCTCCGTAACGGCTGCCCATTCCGGCGGCCAGAACAAATAATACAGGTTTCATATAATATGTAATTTAGTTAATCTTCGAATTTTTTGTACCAGTTTGTGTAAAGGATTATGGAACAGACGATTATAATCATCAGTCCGGTTCCGGCAAACGTAAATTCCTTGCAGACAAGATAAATCGGCGCTGCAACGAGGCAGGTTTGCCAGACAATTCCGACCACAATATTGGCAAAATCGCGCACAAAGTTAGTATTTTTTTTGAAATTCGAGTTATCGGCGAGGACTTTTTTGCAAACACGCTTCCAAAATCCCCATGGATGGGTCTTGCGGTAGAAATTTTCCGGGGTTTCTTCGTCAGTCGGAGCCGGGCCTGCTATTGAGTTCAAAAAGCGAGATAGACGGCAATAATGGCTATGTCAATTCCGCCAAGAAGAATTTTTCCCATAACGATTCGGATTCAAGTAAGTATTTTATTGTGTTGATATTCAGGACTTCGAGACACATCCGCGCATTGTGACAAGGGCATTTCCATGGTCCGGTCTTGTCTTCGACGCGGTTTTGTTTTCCCCTTTCCGAAACGCTCCAAATCCATTCGCCGAATTTGCGGTCGATAATTTTTTCTTCAATGTATTTCCAGCATCGGCAGGCCGTTTTTAAATATTTTTCATCGCCCGAAAGTATATATGCATAGATTGAGCCGACAACCGTTTCGGCCTGCACCCACCAGTGCCGGTTTTTATCAATATGTTTAGCGGATGTTCTTTCGTAAGCCATACTGCCGTCCGCTTGAAGCCCTTCGTATGCGGCCTCAATAATTTCGAGCGAAACAGGTATTGTTGATTTTTGTATTTCGCTGTCATTAAGGGCGATAGCGGCGTCAAACAGCAGCCATGCGGCTTCAATGTCGTGGCCGTAGGAAACAGTTTTTGAAAGCGGCTTCCATTCGCGGTTGAAAAACAGGTTCAGATGTCCGCTTTTTTTGTCCATAATTCGCTCGCAAAACAGATTGAGCAACTGCGTCTGGGCTTTTATGAGATGCGGGCTTCGCCAGACGCGCAGCAGGTTTGAATAAGATTCGAGGATATGCAGGTGGGTATTCATCGACTTCGGAGCGTTTAAGTCGCGTTCGCTCAAACGCATATCTTCAATCGGTTCCCATTCATTGGAAAAAGCCTCAATATATCCGCCGTTTACGGGGTCTAATGCGTATTTTTCCACTAAACGAAACAGTCCTTTGGCATTTTCGAGCGCGTCGATTTTGCCTGTCGCGCGGTAATATTCCGAAAATCCGTATATTGCAAGACCTTGTGCGTAAGTCTGTTTGCGGCGGTCGATAGGAAAACCGCGGGAATTGACTTCCCAATAAACCCCGCTGTTTTCTTTGTCGATAAAATTATCGCAAATATAGTCGTAAGCACGGTTTGCGTAATCAAGATAATTCTTTTTATTAAAATAGCGGTAAGCGGCCGAAAAAGTCCACAGAATACGGGCGTTGAGAACAATACCTTTGCGTGCTTTTAGATGCGGGCGGTCGTAGCCGTCAATTCGCCCGTAAAAGCCGCCGTTTTCGGTATCTTTCATCTTTGTAAGCCAGTAAGGAAGTATATTTTCAACCAATTCGTCTTTCAGTTTCGATTGTAAAGTCTGCATGAGGTAAATATTTTATTTTTTCAGATTCAATTTATTTTTTTCAATCAAGCGAATCACGGTTTCAACCGAAGTGCGCGAACGTCCGCCGTCGGGAGCGGTATTGAAGCAGTAATCGACCAATTTTTCGACGGTAGATGTCGCCACGTGCATTCGGGTATCGGAGGATGCGTAATATATGAAAACCGAGCCGTCGCTGTCGGCAATCCAGCCGTTGGAAAACAGCACGTTTGAAACGTCGCCAATCCTTTCCTTTGCGTGCGGAGCCATAAAATACCCGCCCGGTTCGGCGATTACTTTCGAGGGGTCTTGCAGGTCGGTCATATAAAGGTAAAGCACGTAACGAAGTCCGGCTGCGCAGGCTCTCACGCCGTGAGCGAGATGAAGCCATCCGTAAGCGGTTTTTATGGGCGCAGGCCCTTCGCCGTTTTTAACTTCTTTTATGGTGTGGTATTGGCGGTAGTTGATTATTTTTTCCGATTTTATTTCTGCGCGTTTTATGTCGTCGATTAAAGCCCAGCCTATTCCGCCGCCTTTTCCGGCGTCGATAAAGCCGTCCTGCGGGCAGGTGTAAAGCGCGTAGCGGCCATCCACAAATTCGGGATGAAGAACTACGTTGCGCTGTTGCGAAGCCGATTTCAGGTTGGGCAGCCGTTCCCAGTTTTGCATATCGCGGGTACGGACAATGCCGCAGGCGGCGACAGCCGACGAAAGGGCGCCCGCGGCAGCCGCAGGGTCTTTGCGCTCGGCGCCGAAAAGGCCGTAAATCCATCCGTCGGCGTGAGCGGTCAGGCGCATATCATAAACGTTTGTTTCCGGATTGCTTGTGTCGGGCAAAAGAAGCGGTTTTTCCCAAAACCGGAAATTGCTTGTTCCGTTTGCGCTTTCGGCTATCGCAAAAAATGACTTGCGGTCGCAACCTTCAACCCGCGCAACGAGCAGGTATTTTTGCCCCCACCGTATTGCTCCGGCATTGAATACGCCGTTTATTCCGAAACGTTCCAAAAGGTTCGGATTATCGTCGGGGTCGAAATCGTAACGCCAAGTCAGAGGCGTGTGGGCAGCAGTCAGTACCGGATTTTCCCAGCGCTGGAAAATTCCGTTAGATTTTTCAATTTTTTTGTTCTCTTTATTTAGCAATTCTTCCTGTTTATTAAACAGTTTCTGCATTTTTTTATTGAACTTCCTCATTGTTTAAAATACAATATTAGATATAACATTAGTCCTTTCCACCGCACAAAAGTACAAAAAAATCCGCATTTTCTAAATTTGACATTAAAAAAAAATTAATAATTCATTAAAAATATTAAATTTTATATTTGCATTTGTTCAAAAAAACTTCTAACTTTGCCCCAAAATTTATAAACTTTGCTTACCAAATAATACTTATTATGGCGAAAGAGATTAAATTCAGTCTGGTTTACCGCGACATGTGGCAATCGTCCGGCAAATACCAGCCAAGAGTTGACCAATTGGAACAAATTGCCCCGGTTATTGTCGATATGGGATGTTTTGCCCGCGTCGAAACCAATGGCGGAGCGTTTGAACAAGTTAACCTTCTTTACGGCGAAAACCCCAACATTGCTGTCCGCAAATTTACTGCTCCGTTCAACAATGCCGGCATCCAAACCCACATGCTCGACCGCGGATTGAACGGCCTTCGTATGAATCCTGTTCCGTCCGACGTCCGGCGGCTGATGTACAAGGTGAAAAAAGCGCAGGGAGTGGACATAACCCGCATCTTTTGCGGCCTGAACGACACGCGGAACATTATTCCCTCAATCGGCTACGCAAAAGAAGGCGGTATGATTCCGCAAGCCGCGCTCTGCATCACGTATTCGCCGATTCATACGGTAGAATATTACGTCAATCTTGCCGAGCAACTTATCGAAGCCGGAGCCGAAGAAATCTGCCTCAAAGATATGGCAGGAATCGGACGTCCGTACAGCAATGGCCAGATTATCAAGGGAATAAAAGACCGTCATCCCGACATTAAAGTACAATACCACGGACATACAGGTCCCGGATTTTCCGTAGCCTCGATGCTCGAAGCAGCCCGCGCGGGAGCGGATTATTTAGACGTGGCAATGGAACCGCTCTCGTGGGGAATGGTTCATCCCGACGTCATCACAATCCGCGCAATGCTCAAAGACGCAGGTTTTCAGGTGGCCGACATCAATATGGAAGCCTATATGGAAGCCCGCCGCCTCACGCAATCGTTTATCGACGATTTTCTGGGATTTTTCATCGACCCGGGAAATAAGATAATGACCTCGTTATTAGTTGGTTGCGGATTACCCGGCGGAATGATGGGTTCGATGATGGCCGACCTCAAAGGCATGCACAACGCCATAAATCTTGCCCTCAAACAGAACGGCAAAAAAGAAGTTACGCTCAACAATCTTGTCGTTCAACTTTTCAACGAAGTAGAGCGTATATGGCCGATGTTGGGCTATCCGCCTCTGGTAACGCCTTTCAGCCAGTACGTTAAAAATATCGCGTTGATGAATATTTTCGCGGCTGCCAAAAATGAGCCTGCTTTTTCGATGATTGACAAGGACAGTTGGAATATGATTCTCGGCAAAACCGGAAAATTGCCCGGCCCGCTCGCGCCCGAAATCATCGAACTTGCAAAAGCCAACAATCTGGAATTTTACGATGGCAATCCGCAGGATGCTTTCCCCGACGAACTTCCACGATTTGAAGAAGAAATGAAAACTCTGGGCTGGGAAGAAGGTCCCGACCGCGAAGAACTGTTTGAATTTGCAATGCACGAGCGCCAGTACCGCGATATGATGTCGGGAGCGGCCAAAAACCGCTTCAATGCCGAACTCGAACAGGCCAAGGAAAAAGCCGGAACTCCGATTATCGTCAAGCGTCCGGTAGTGGAAATACCGATGTTCAATTTTGAAGAAATAAGCGCCGAATATCCGCATGCCAAGCCGGTTCACGCGCCCTGCAAAGGCAAAGTCATCTGGCAATACGACCTGATGAGCGCTTCCACTGCGCCATTTGAAGGCTCGACTATCGACAAGGGCGAAAACCTCTGCTATATCCAGAACTATTACGGCATAGAACCCGTAAAAGTCGGTTACGGAGGCACCATTGTCGGAACTTATGCCCGTCAGGGACAGGAAGTTATAAAAGGCGAGATACTCGCTTTCATCAATTAATGACTTGTTAATAGCCTAATTAGCAACGAGAAAGCGCAAAGAAAACAATAATCTTTGCGCTTTCTTTTAAAAATTCAAAAATTTTTCTTACCTTTGCAGTCCGAAATAAATGGCCCCGTAGTTTAGTGAATAGAACGACAGATTCCGGTTCTGTAGGTCGTGGGTTTGAGTCCCGCCGGGGTCACACCGGAAAATATTGATTCATAATTATTTACTGCATACCCACAAATCCACATTCTTCGTAAACCGGCTTGGCATTGGCCGACTGCAACCACTCAAACATCCTGTATGCCATTGAGTTATGGTCTAAATCGCTGCGGACGGCGACGTTAACTTTCGAGATAAACGGATAAGTTTCGTCTTTGACTGTTGTTTCATCGGGAAAAACGCCGTTGATGGCAATTCGAGGCACAACGGCATCATAAGTCCTCATTATCAATTCTTTATAATTATTGAAGGTATAGCAGATTGCGTTGTCGTTTTCTATGACTTCGGTAAAAACCCACGACATCTGCCCGATGGAACTTTCGGAAAATTCTGCCATTTCGAGGCCTCCCATAACCAATTCCCTCATTACCTCTTCGCTGCCGGAATTACGAGGACGGGTGTAAACTTTCATCTCGGCGTTTTGCCCGCCAACTTGCGCCCAGTTGGTTATTTCGCCGGTGTAAATCTGTCGTACCTGATTGACCGTTAGCGATTTTACAGGATTATTAATATTGACGACGAACACAAAGGCGTCGGCGGCGACAGGCGTTTCTATAAGCGATACGCCTTTTGAGCGGGCATATTCCGCTTCGTCGGGAGATAAAGTTCTGTGTGTCAGGATTATGTCGGCGGCGCCGTCAATCAGATTTACAAAAGCGCCGTGAGTTTGAGAAGTTTTGACGCGCTCGGTGAAAATGGCGTATTCGTTGTCCGTAAGCGCTTCTCTTACAGGGAATACCTGCCATTCGGTCATAATAGCAGGCTCTTGCCAATAATAAGGACGATGGAGCAACTTACAGGCAATCATCGTATTAAGATGACGGCAGGAGGTAGAGCCGTCGATTCTGGGAAGATTATCGAAAGAAAAACCCTCAATCCCCGCTGTTTCAGGCGGTTCGATAATAAGTTCGGGTTCGTTGTCCCCATTTTCGTTGAAAATACATCCTGCAAACAGCATTACAGAGAGAAATAAAACCAAAAAAAATTGCGCTTTCTTCATATATATTAAATTTATTGTTTTACAAATAAGATGAAGGAAACGGGCAAAATGTTGTATGACTTGGAATGAAATTAACAATTTTTAACTATTTATTAATACAGATATTTTTATGGATGATTTATTTCAATAAGCAAATTTTAAGGTAGAATTATAATAAAAAAAGGTAAAATTATTGTTACGATGTGATTTTTTTTGACTTGTTTTACTTTATTGTCGTAAATTTGTTCTACTTTTACATATTGAATTTAGTTAATATGAAAAAAGAATTAGTCAGTTTTGTTGTCTGCTGCGCCTTATTTGTCCTGTTCGCTTTCGGGATTACCGCCTTTTACAACAAGGAATTTTTGGCGTGGGCAAGCGAGATTTCACTCTTTCTTCCCACCCGTATGTTTTTGTTGCAAAATATGCAAACTGCCGGTGGATTATTGAGTTACGGAGGCGCGTTCTTCACGCAGTTTTTTTATTATCCGCTTTTGGGAAGCCTTATGCTCATAGTCTTGTTGTCGCTCGTTACATTCTTGGTTATCAAAGCGTTCCGATTTTCGGGACAGACGGTTTATTTATCATTCATTCCGGCACTGGCGCTGTTGCTTTCCGTTACGGAAGTCGAATATGTTTTGTATTCCCTGAAAACGCCAGGATACTTGTTTTCCAACACCTTGGGCATAATCGTTTGCCTGTCGAGTTTATGGGGGTACCGGAATGTACAAAAAGACCTGATGCGAATGTCGCTGTTGCCGCTGTTTATTATTTTAACTTATCCTCTGTTTGGTTTTTATACCCTGTTTGCGGCAGTCCTTTGCGTTTTAACGGATTTGATTGAAAAACGGCCTCAAAAACTGCTGAAAATACTGATTACCATACTCCTTATCGGGATTGTTCCGTATCTGTACAGCCGCTTTATTTATACGCAAATGCCTTGGAGTGAAACCTATACAGCAGGGCTTCCCCATTTCTTTTTTACGCGGGTGGAATTGCCTTTATGGATACCATTTATTGTATTATTTCTGTCTTTATTGATATTTTCAGTGAATTTGCGTATTCAACAAAAGCGGTCAAAAATGAAAATGATTGTTTCGATATGCGTGTTTCTCATATCCATTTACGGCGTGTACGCCTTGTCGTATCGGAACAGCAATTTCAAAACAGAATTACAGATGTTGCAGGCTATCGAAACCGATGATTGGAACAGGGTTGTTTCCATCGGCGAACAGCAGCGGGGACAGCCCACCCGCCTGATTGTTATGTGCTGGAATCTGGCTTTATACAAATTAGGACAAGCCGGCGACCGTATGTTCGAGATGGACAACAATTCGGTAATGCCACAGACGCGCCGTCAAAGAATGGTTATGATGCACGCAGGAGCGAAACCGGTTTATTATCAATACGGAAAAATAAATTATTGCTACCGCTGGTGTATGGAAGATTTGGTCGAATATGGGATGACGGTTCAGGATTTGAAATATATGGTCAAATGCGCATTGATGAACGGCGAATTGGCGCTGGCTTCAAAATGCAATAACATACTGAAACAGACGCTTTTCCATAAGCAATGGGCAAAACGCTATCAACAGTATATTGATAATCCGGAAATGATAAAAGAAGATGCGGAAATGAAAGCGATTTGCCCGCTGACAGCCTATCAAAACCTGCTCGACGGCGACAACAACATGTTGGAACTCTATATCCTGAACAGTTTTGCCTTTATGGAAGGCGGTACGCCCGAAGTAGTAGAAATGTCGCTGATATGCAATATGATATTGAAAAATATTGAACGCTTCTGGCCACGATTCTTTTTGTATGCCCGCACTCACAACCGCATTCCCGTGTGTTATCAGGAAGCGGCAGTCCTCTACGCTTATTTAGAAGGAGAAGTTGACGCCGGCAGCCTGCCTTTGGATGATGCAGTAATTGATAACTTCAACAACCTGATATGGTTATCCAAGAAAAATACCGATATGTCGGACGAATACAACCGTAAAGCCTTCAAACCCCAATTCGGGAAAACGTTTTGGTATTACTATTTTTTCATTATAGATAATAAAATGAATTGAAATGAGAGAAATTCTGCGCACTGCATTTTCAGGATAACCATATTAATCATAAAAATTATCTTTTCCGTCGTCTTTTTCGTGTTTCATTGCCGGAGTGGATTTATCGTTGAACACGGACGGTAGAGCATCTTTCCTTATTACATTCGCCAATTCGCGAGGCGAAACGCCGACCGGCTGCGTCATAAATTCGGGAATATTGTAGGATTTGAAAAATGCGCCGTAAAAATCGGGGTCTTTCTGCGGCAAAATAAACGGTTTTCCGGCCTGTCCGTCCTTGAAATACGCTATATAGGGGCGTGTGTAAGAGCCGTCGTCGCGTCGCGAACTGAAAATAATCCACCGCCCGTTGGATGACCACGAATGATAACTTTCCACATCCGGACTGTTCAGTTCCGTCAACTCCCGCAATGAAAAATTTTCCGTGTCTAACAGGTACAAATCGCTGCTTTTGTGCCAGATATGAAAATTACCGAAATCGCCGAGCGTAATCAGTAAATATTTTCCGTCGGGCGATTCGCGGGGGAAAGTCGCACTCTTGCCGAATTTCGATGCTTCGTAAAGGGTATCCGGCGCCGAAAATTCGCGCGTAACCGGATTAAACGCTTTGCGGTAAAGATTATAGCGGAAATTTTCGTATTGCAGGAAAATTTCCCTGTCGGCTTTATTGACGCCTTCCGGATAGGCGGCCGCCACATAATACAGATATTTCCCGTCGCTGCTCCAAGAGGGAAAGGTTTCTAACAGCGCAGAATCGGCGGCAATATTGCTGACTTCATTTTTATCAATATCGTACAGTATCAAATCCGATTTTGAATCCATAACTTCAATTTTCTGGTTGTTGTTGGTATGGAAATTCTGCCCAGTATTGTTAGTCGAATAGGCAATCAGGTTTTCTGTCGGATGCCACGACGGATATACGCCCGCCGAAATCGTATGCTCGTTTTTCAGGTTGATTTTCTTGATTGCATCGCCTCTTACGATAACCGTTCCGCCCATATACGCCCTGACGTGAAACTGCATCTCGCCGGTTTCATTGTATTTTCGGAAACTGTGGCAGTTAATACATGGCCCATATTCGCCTTTGGCAAGTATTCGGCTGCTGAAAATAATTTTCTCGTCAAAATTTGTCAGGTTGCGCTGGTTGATTGACATTGATTCGTAAGTAACATACGAAGGCTCTATCAGCCGGTAAGCGATATAACTGTCTATCGCATCGGGAGCGATATAGTTTTTCAGCGAAGGATATTTCAGCCATTGTCCCTGCTTTTTCAGGTAAATATCTGCGTAAAGCGTATCGCCTTTGTTTTCTTCCAAAAGTTTTTTCCATTGCGCTAACGGGAATTGCGCTTTTCGCCCTTTGGCAAATATTTTATCCCCGTGCGAAGAATAAACAACTGTCAGATACTCGTCGGCTTCTGCCTGAATATTGAAATTTAGCGGCGCAATATTATAAGGGATAACAATACCTGCATAATCGGGAGCGATAACTGCCGCATCTTTTTGAATCACTGCGTTTTCCGGAATTTTTTCGGAACAGGAAAACACAGAGAACAATAGCAATGTACTGCAATAAATAATTTTTTTCATATCGTAAATTTTATGTAAAGGTAATTTTTTTATTTGAAAATTCAGGTAAAATATCGGTAAAAAATACAACATAAATAGCCTCTCGAGGTAAAAATTTACAAAGAAGGCGTATTCTGAATAGCAGTTGAGAGTTCATATTATTTGACAAAAATTGGTAAATAGTTAGTTTTAAGCGATGTGCGCACATCCAAAAAGTTTAACCAAAACCTTTATTATTTGAAAAAAATAATGTAATTTTGCACCCGTCTTAAATTTCCATAAAAAAAACAGGATGATGAATATTGCTGCTTTGGTTTCAGGCGGAGTTGACAGTTCGGTAGTCGTGCATCAGTTGAAGGAAGCGGGCTACGAACCGACAATCTTCTATATCAAAATCGGTATGGAGGACAAGGATGGCTATATCGACTGTCCGGCGGAAGAAGACATAGAGATAACTACCTATATTGCAAAGAAATACGGCTGCAAAATGGAAGTTGTTTCGCTTCAAGAAGAATACTGGGACAAGGTGGTAAGTTACACTATCGACGCGGTGCGGCGCGGTCTGACGCCGAATCCGGATATGATGTGCAACAAACTGATAAAGTTCGGAGTGTTTGAAGACCGCTGGGGGCGCCATTTCGACCGCATTGCAACCGGACATTACGCCACAACAACCGTCATCGACGGCAAAACTCATCTTTCCACCGCCGCCGACCACGTGAAAGACCAGACATATTTTCTTGGCCAGGTCGATTATTTGCAGGTTTCTAAACTGATGTTTCCCATCGGAGGGCTGTTGAAGAGCGAAGTGCGCCAAATCGCAGCCGAACAGGGACTTCCAAGCGCAACCCGCAAAGACAGCCAGGGAATCTGTTTTCTTGGAAAAATCAATTATAACGACTTCATCCGCCGCTATTTAGGCGAGAAGGAAGGCAAAATCATAGAACTCGAAACGGGCAACATCCTCGGTCGGCACAAGGGTTTCTGGTTTCACACAATCGGACAGCGCAAAGGCCTCTATTTGAGCGGTGGCCCGTGGTTTGTGGTAAAAAAAGACGTCGAGAGGAATATAATCTACGTTTCGCAGGGCTACAATCCCGAAACTCAATACGGCAAAACGGTTAATCTTCAAGGTTTTCACTTCATTACCGAAGACCCATGGGGCGATTTTGAAGATACAAAGGAGGTCGCTTTCAAAATCCGCCACACGCCGGAATTTACTTTCGGAACCGTCCGCAAAATCGGCGGCATTTACCGCCTCGAAACGGACGTGAAGATTCAGGGAATCGCTTCGGGACAGTTCGGCGTGGTTTACGACAAAGAGTGCAAACTCTGCATTGGCAGCGGAATGATTATATGATAGTTAGTAGTTAGTAGTTTTTGAACAAATTTTAAAATTTTAGAAAATGATGCAATTTATTGAAACATATCATCTTACTGGAATATTGACAGGCCTCGCAACTTTTCTGATAATCGGCCTCTTCCACCCGCTTGTCATCAAGGGGGAATATTACTTCGGAACCCGCTGCTGGTGGGTATTTGTGCTGCTCGGCATAATCGGGCTTGCAGGCGCCGTCGTCTGGCACGAAAACTTCTTCGTGTCGGCTATTTGCGGGGTGTTTGCCTTCTCGTCGTTTTGGGGGATTGGCGAACTGTTTGAACAGAAAAAACGGGTAGATAAAGGCTGGTTTCCCCGCCGCGAGAAGCGTTAAAAACGCTTCATCGCCAGCGGAAACGGCTATCCCAGTAAAAATCTTCCCAATCTGCCCCGAATTTTACGGCGGCGGAATCCATCCGCGTTGCAAAGCGGGAAGCGACTGAATCCCAGTCGATTCTTCTCAATTTTTGGTAGGAATGGCTAACCATAGAATCAATCTTTATTTGCTTCGTATTGGCGTCGATAATGGAATCCAAATTCAAATTCCGGACTTTTTCCAGCGCTTTTTCCGAGATTGCGCGGGCTTTCCTCAAAATCGGGCTGTTATCGACCGTGATAATCGCGTCTTTCCCGTCGCGGGTCGTTATTGAATACATCGTTTCGCCAAACTGGAAATTCATCATCTCTTTGACGCCGCGTTTCTGGCTCACAGTGCGGTCGGCGTTGGATTCGTCCTTCTTGAACGCGGCCAAAAAATCTCCCACAAGTTTCTGATTATCCTTGATTTTCAGGTTGATAATCTTACGCTCGGTTTTACTCTCTTTCGATTTTTGCTTAATCACTTCCATATCAACCGATTCCAGATTTTCGCACTTTGAAATCAGGGCGTCGATACGCGACTGTGCATAAACTGCTGTGTTAAAACTTATTGCAAACAATACGGCTGCAATAAAACTGCTTTTTTCCGTTTTCATAAAATATAGTTTTTTAATTGTTAATGTCTAATATAAGTTCCTGTTTCTCAATCCTTTCCGCAACACGTTCCGACATTTCCCTGTCCATTGCAACCACGAACAGCGTTTTTTCGATTTCCGGCCCGACAATTTTGGGGTCGGTAATTTTTTTGCCGTTGCGGATAATATAACTTCCCTCGTAAGGATTTTCGCTCGTCGCCGAAGCCGTGTGAAAATAAATTCCAAGTCCGAGCAAAACCGCTACTGATGCGGCAATTCCCGAAGTGAACCACAATCGTTTCTTCGCCTGCCGCTGTTCCGTATTTTCCTGTTTTGGCAACTCGTTTTCCTGACCGGAAACGCTGTCAAGTGCGGCAAAATCGGCAAACAGAGGCCGGTAAACCCGCAATTTGTCGGGGACCGCTCCGGCAGCAAAATATTCGTAAATCTCGCGCTCTTCGGCCTTATTTGTTCTGCCCTCGAAAAAGCGGGAAACGAGTTCGGTAATCTGATTTTCGTCCATATCTTTAACTTATTTATTTTCAATCAAATACAAATCCTTCAAGCGTTTTCTTGCTCTGGACAGATTCATTCTTACGGCTTCGGGGCTGCTGCCCGTCAAATCGGCAATTTCCTCTGTTTCAAGTCCTTCGATGTGCTTCATTCGGATAACGCTTTGCTGTAAAGCGGGCAAACCGGCTATAAGGCGCATCAACAGAGCAGTTTCATCTTTTTGTTCGAGGAGCAGGACAGGCGAAAGCGCCTCGCTGGGCAGGCGGTCGTTCAGTTCGCGGTTTTCCCTGTCGCGTTTCTTTAACTGATTAAGGCTCAAATTTTTAGTAATAGTCATCGCCAAAGCCTCAACGTTTTCAACCGCTTCGAGTTCATCCCGCATAAACCACAACCTAAAATAAACTTCCTGCACTACGTCTTCTGCATCTGCCTTATTACCAAGCCAATACTCGGAATACGACAGCAGCCGTCCGCGCAAATGTAGCGTCGCTTTCTTGAATTGTTCCTGTTCCATACATTAATATAGACAATCGAAAAGCGGAAACGTAACATTTCCGGATGATTTTTTTTGATTTTTTGTTAAAATGAGGTTGTTCCCAGCAAATCGAAGTCCTGCGTTCCGGTAATTTTTACTTCGTAAAAACCGCCAATGTTCAGTTTTTCGGTTTTTGAAATCAAAACTTCGGGGTCAACTTCGGGCGAATCATATTCTGTCCGGCCTGTGTAATAGTCCGCTTCCTCGCTGTCGATGATAGTTTTCAGCGTTTTGCCGACTTTTTCTTCATTAATTTCAAAGGCGATTTTTTCCTGAACCGACATCAATTCTTCCAGACGGCGGTCTTTTATTTCGGCCGGGACGTCGTCGGCATAATGGCTGTACGCAAAAGTCCCTTCCTCGGCCGAATAGGGGAACGCGCCAAGCCGCTCGAAACGCATCGTGCGCACAAAATCTATCAGGTCGGAAAATTCCTCGACTGTTTCGCCCGGAAAACCGACGAGCATTGTTGTCCGCAAGTGGATTCCGGGAACTTCTTCGCGGATTTTTTGCAACAGTTCGCTCATTTCGGCGCGGGTAATCTGGCGGCGCATCCGTTTCAAAACCGCATCGCTGCTGTGTTGCAAAGCAATATCGAGATATTTGCAGACATTTTTGCGCTCGCGCATAACTTTCAGTAAATCAAGCGGAAACTGCCGCGGATAGGCATAATGCAGCCGCAGCCATTCCACGCCCTGAATATCCGAAAGCCGGCTGACAAGCCGTGCCAAATCGAATTTACTGTAAATATCTTTGCCGTAATAAGTTAAGTCCTGCGCAATCAACTGAAATTCCTTAACTCCGCGCGAGGTCAGCGAGCGGACTTCGGCTTCGATGTCTTCGATGCTTCGCGAAGCGTATTTGCCCGTCATCAGCGGGATTGAGCAATAGGCGCAGTGGCGGTCGCAGCCTTCGGCAATCTTCACGTAGGCGTAATGCGCGGGCGTTGTCAGAAAGCGTTCGGCCGAAAGGTCTTCCCGGAAAGGCTTGCCAAGGTCGGCCAAGAGTTGTTTCCAGTTGAATTTGCCGTAAAATTTATCGACTTCGGGAATCAGCGTTTGCAGTTCGCCCATATATCTTTCCGACAGGCAGCCCATTACGAAGAGTTTCCGGATTTTTTTTCGCTTTTTTGCCTCGGCAAATTGCAGAATCATATTCACAGATTCCTCTTTTGCGCTGTCGATGAAGCCGCAAGTGTTGATAACCACAATATCGCCCGAAGTTTCGGCCGGGTCGTGGCGGACGGTGAAGCCGTTCGCAAGGCATTGCTGCATAAGGCGTTCCGAATCGACAAGATTTTTGGAACAGCCCAGAGTTATAAAGTCGATTTTATTTTTCCTCATCGCCACCAAACAGAGAATCCACAAATTCCCGTTTTCTGAAAACCTGTAAATCTTCGATGCCTTCGCCAAGTCCGATGTATTTCACCGGAATCTTGAACTGGTCGGAAATGCCGATTACCACGCCACCCTTGGCCGTTCCGTCGAGTTTGGTAACTGCCAGCGCCGTAACTTCGGTAGCGGCGGTAAACTGCTTGGCCTGCTCGAATGCGTTCTGACCGGTAGAGCCGTCGAGGACGAGCAGCACTTCGTGAGGCGCTTCGGGAACGATTTTTTTCATCACGTTTTTTATCTTGGTCAGTTCGTTCATCAGGTTTATCTTGTTGTGAAGCCGTCCGGCAGTGTCGATGATTACCACGTCGGCGTCGTTTGCGCGGGCTGAACTTACCGTATCGAAAGCCACGGAAGCGGGGTCGGAACCCATTTTCTGCTTTACGATGGGAACGCCTACTCGCTCGCTCCAAATAGTCAGTTGTTCGACGGCTGCCGCGCGGAAAGTATCGGCTGCGCCAAGATAAACTTTCTTTCCGGCCTGCTTGAAGTGATATGCTAACTTGCCGATAGTCGTGGTTTTACCAACTCCGTTCACGCCCACGACCATAATCACGTAAGGGTGTTTGTCGGCAGGCAGGTCGAAATCGGCCAATTCTTCGGTATCGTTGTCGGCTAACAGCGAAGATATTTCGTCGCGCAGGATGAACGAAAGTTCGTCGGAATTGATGTATTTATCTTTGGCGATGCGGTTTTCGATGCG
Source organism: Dysgonamonadaceae bacterium (assembly GCA_031272085.1). Taxonomy (GTDB): domain Bacteria; phylum Bacteroidota; class Bacteroidia; order Bacteroidales; family Azobacteroidaceae; genus Azobacteroides. The sequence continues at coordinate 22,395 of JAISUN010000012.1, forward strand.
CTTGATGATTTTTATCGTGGTTTCCACGCCGACATCCGATGTAATCAGCATTTCTTCGAGGTCGTCGAGGACGGCCTCATCGACTTTGGAGTGGCCTGCAACGACGCGGGCGAGTTTCGAGAACACGCTTTCCTTGGTTTTCGACAGCCCCTTGTTGAGGTCGTCTTTCTTATCTTTTGTGAAAAAATTAAAAAGTCCCATTTGTAAATTGTTTATTTTTGCAAATTTACAAGAAATTTTTTAAAGGACAATAAAAAAAACTTCTTCCCGCGATATTCGCACGGAAAGAAGTCCCCTCTTAAAATTTTCCTGTATGAAAAACTTATTTGAAATAATCTTTAACCATCTCGTTGGGAATCATTTCTTCTTTGAAGACATAAGCCCCTGTTTTCGGCGATTTTAACATCTTAATCACCTTGGAAAAAGAACGTCCTTCTGACTTTTCGCGGTATCCCGCAACGGTTTTCTTTGCCATGGTTTATACTGTTTTATTTGATTTCTTTGTGTACTGTCATTTTTTTGAGTATCGGGTTGTACTTTTTCAGTTCCAGACGACCGGTAGTATTTTTCCGGTTTTTGGTCGTGATGTAGCGCGAGGTGCCGGGCATCCCGCTTTCTTTATGTTCGGTACATTCGAGTATGACCTGCACTCTGTTTCCTTTTGCTTTCTTTGCCATTTTCTGTTTCCTCCCTTGTTTTTATAAGTTAATAAAACCTTTGTCGGACGCCTTTTTCAAAGCCGCATCCAACCCGATTTTATTGATAGTGCGCAGTCCGTTGGCCGAAATGTTAAGGCTTATCCAGCAGTCTTGCTCTACCCAATAAAATTTCTTTTTGAACAGGTTAACGTCAAACTTCCGCTTCGTTTTCAAGTTCGAGTGTGAAACGTTATTTCCCGTCATTGCTTTTTTTCCGGTAATTTCGCAAATTTTCGACATTGTTGTATATTTTTTTTATTTTTGAGGGTGCAAAGTTACAAATTATTTTTTATGTAACAAAATATTTACGAAAAAAATTATTTTTTTAATCAAAATATTATGTTCGGTGCGGCGCAAAAAATTCCGGCCTGCCGAAAAGACAGGCCGGAATCTGGAAAAATTAAAATTAATCAGTTATTTTATCTTACAATCACCTTAAAGGTTTCCGTATTGGAAAGTCCGGTAACTTTCAGAAGAACAACTTGGGGTATATTTCCGGCGGAAATCATAATGTTTTCAGAGCCTTTTATGTCGAAAACGTTCAACTTATTTCCTTTCAGGTCAAACAGTTGCACGCGTTCAACATAAACGCCGCCGCGGTTCAGGATATTGATTACGCCATTGGCTGCAAAAACTTTCAGGGTTTCGCCGCTGACAGAAGCAATGCTGCTAAACAGGGTTGTAAACTCGGCCTGCGCCGAATATGCGCTTTCCTTGTCGCCGCAATGGGCTTTCACGCGCCAGAGATAGGCGGTGTTGGGCTTCAAGTCGTCGAGCAGCAGTGATTTGGCGGTAAGTCCCAGAGTATCTGTCCAAGTCGTAACCGAACCTTCGCGATAACGCAAATCCCATGTTGCCGCATCTTCGGAATCCCAAGTCAGCAATGCCGTAGTAGCGGTAATGCCGGAAGCCTGCAAATTGGTCGGAACGGGACATTCGGGAATAGCCGTTGTCGTGAATTTATAAACCGGCGACCAAACGCTGGTATCGCCTGCTGAGCAGATGCTGCGAACTTTAACCGAATACTGGGTTTCGGGAGTAAGTCCGGTCAGTTCTTTCGATTTTCCTTCTACAATCAGGCCTGCATTGTCGTCGAGAACCAATTCGTATTTAGATGCGGCGCCTTCCCAAGAGATGGTTGCCGAGTTGTGGCCGAGCGGGTAAGCAAGCAGGTTGTAGGGTGCGAAGCAAGTGATTTCGAGCGTTTTAACCTTTGCCGGAGCAGTCCATTCGCTGGCGTCGCCTTCGGCCGCGCTGCACAATGCCTGAATGGTGTATTCATATTCCGTATTGTGAGTTAAACCTGTGAATTTAACCGAATTAACTGTAACTGTTTTCTGGCTCCATTCTTCTTTTCCGGCTTCGCGGAATTTTACCTTGAACGAAGCGGCTTCGGAAGTCCATTCAAGCGTAATATCGCTTGTAGTAGGCGTTGCAGTGATGTTTGCAACCGAAGCGCAGGGAGCAGTCGCCAGAGTAGTGAAGGTCAAGATGCTAACCTTTGCCGTATCGCTTGCAGAGCAGGAATTGGTAATTCCAAATTCGTAAGTTGTAGCGGCGTCGAGGCCGGAATATGCTTTGCTGTTTTCTGTAATTTCGGAGTAAGTTTTAGCCGTTTCGCCTGCCTTGCGGAGGAATACGAGCCATTTATCGGATGTTCCTTCCCACGACAAAGTCGCTCCGGATGCGCTGACGCCCGATACAGCAAGATTGCTTGCCAATGGCGTGCAGGAAGAAGCGATGCTCAAACTGTCGATAGAAAGTACTGCGCTCGTGTTGCGGACAGTTTCGTAAATATAGAAACCTACCTGATGAACGCCTTTTAAGCCGGTCAGCGCAATCTCGTCGAAGCCCGTTTCGGTAGCGCCGGAATAGGTTTTCAGGATTGTGTGGGTGTAAGCGTCTCCGTCTTTGTCGGCAATCACAACATATACCGAATCGCCCTCAACAAGCGTGTTGCCGGCAATCTGTAATTTGAGGGTGTAATTTACCGAGCCGTCGCCGAAATCAAGCGGCGGAGCCAAAGCATAGCCGGTTGAAGGAGGCGAGGTTTTGCGGAACGACAAATTGAGGGTACCCAGAGAATTTAAGAGCGTGTGGTTAGTCGCGTCGGTCAGCGTCCAGCCTTCGCCGGCAGCAAAATTGGCGGCAGTAGTATAACCGTCGAAATTCTGGAAATACGGAAGTCCGTATCCGGTATTGAATTTCAAAGGCAATGTCCATGGGCTGTATTTCTGGAACAGAACGCTTGCGCGGACTTCGACTTCTACGGTTGTATCTGTCGGCAAATCAGTGAAATAGTAGTATGGAACGCTGGTTTCAATCGGTTCGCTCCAAGTTTGTCCCGCTTTGCGCCAGCGGATTTCCCAAGCGGTTTCTTCGCCTTCGCTGTGCCGTTGCCAAGTGATTTTCGCATTTGAAGTTACGATGGAATCGACTGCAAGATTTATCGGCGCTTCATATTCGGGAATTTCTTCCACGATATACTTTGTAATTGCGAGCGAAAGCGTTCCGCCAACAACATCGCCGGTAATAAACGCCAATTTCAGTTTTACCGTTTCATTCGAGTATCCCGAAATCGGAATTATTTTTCCTGCAAACGTGCCTCCAAAGGCGTTTCCGTCCGCATTTGCAAAGGTGTAAACGGGCGTAAAATCGGTTTCGCCGTATTTTTGAACGAGCAGGACAATGCTGTCATTGTCAGCCCATTCGACGTAATCGGTTGTAGTATAAGGCCTTGCCGAAGTCATGTGGGTTAATGAACCGTCAAGCACAAGCCGGCTCGCGCCATCGCCAAGTTTCAAATACTGCGTAGTGATTGAGTTGTAGGAATTTGCCCTCACGCTGTTGCACGACAGATAGCCGCCGCGCGAAGTTGTAGAGTTGTTTTCGAGCCGGAAAGTGCCGCCTTCTTCTTCCCAGCCTTCGGGAATATCATAAGGCTTGAACTGTCCGAAATCCAGCACGTAAGGCAATATGCCCCAGGTAAGGACGTTCACTTTGCTGACTGTGGAGGAAACGCTTTCGCCCTTGTAACTCCAAGCGGCAAAGTTAGTTAGCGTATTCGGGGTTAAGCCGGAAGCGGTAATTTCAGAGGCTGCGCCTTTGTAAATGACTGTTCCTCCGCCTGTTATGGCATCGCCAACGCTCAAATCGCTTGTCGGAGTTCCGAAAAGTCCGTCGTTCAACTGGTTGTTGTTATTGTCAATCGCCCATTGGCCGACATTTTTCGCGATAATTACCTCATCGCCTGCGCTGTTGGCTGTTGCGGCGAGTTTTACTGCTTCAAATCCGTTTTCGACGAGCGAAAGTTCGGGAAGCGCGGGCAAAGTTGTAGCATTGCCTTGCACACGTCCGGCAGATGTAGCAAAATATTTCGGCCCGTTGAGGCAAGCGTCGTTAAAAGCAAAAATCAGAATTGTATAATTCGTCGAACCGTCGAGGTCATCAACCTTAAACGAGTTTCCGCTGTCCGAATAAATAACTTTCCATTTGCTGTTGATAGTGTCGCCAAGATTATAAACAACATTGTCGGTCGGTTTATCCTTGGTGCCAATCATACTGATGTTTTTCGCAATCATAACCAAATGTTTGTCGGCGTCGGTCGAGCCGGTAAACGTTCCGCTGATGGAAGTGGATGTCGCAGTCAGCACAAGGTCGGCCGGTTTAACGGTCGGCGTAGCGCAGGCGGGAGGCGGAGTGAACGAGAAAGTCAATCCGTCGGGGACGGTTACGTTGCGCAGCGAAACATTGCCGGTAACGCCGGCCGTAGCCGTGTTCCAGTTCGAGTTTTGCGATATGCTCACATATTTTGTATTACCCTGGACATTTCCTTTCAAGCCCGCTTCTGCCCAGATGATATTTCCGTTTGAGCAGGAAAAATTGTTGAAAATAAACTCGACGCGGTTGTCGGCCTGATAGAGTTTCAGTTGAAAATCCACATCCTGATAACTGTCGGTACTGCCCATCAGCAGCGTTATTTTCTTGAATTGAACGGTCAACGTCCGGCTGCCGTCTGCGCCCGAAAGCAGATAAGATATTTCGGTATTCCGGGTGGCGATTGTAGCCGTGGCATTGCCCGATGTGCGCGAAAATCCGAGCAGGTTTATTGCGCCTTCGGTAAAACGTCCGTCGTCGGACAGCACTGCCGGCGAGGGATTTCCGCCGACGTTTACTGCATCGACCTTGAACGTTCCGTTGCCAAGATAGATAAAACCGTTGGGATTTACCGCAAACGAGTTGAAAACTGTTGAGCCGAAAGAGAAGTCAAATCCTATCGGAAAGCCACTTACATCGGCAACTTCGTCGATGACGGTTTTTCCCGAAGCAAAAGCGTAATTTTCGAGCGACAGAGTATCAGCGCTCTGCGCTGCGCCGGAATAGACGACCGTTCCGCCCGATATTTCGGAATAGGTTCCGGTCGTGTTTGTGAAACTGTAACTGTTGATTTGAGCCTTTGTATGCACCGCAAACAGCAGGGCTGCAATCAGAATAGAAGTAATTCTTTTCATACACGTTAATTTAAATTATTATTGAATTTTATTTTGCTAATACTTTTTTTACCTCGAAGCCCCCATTTTTCAGGATTGATTTTTCGAGATACAGTCCCGAAGCGGGTTTTGAAGCTAATTTTTCGCCCGTTACGGCAAAATATTCGACTCCTACAACTTCGGAAGCCGGTTTTACCTTATTTAAAGAGGTAATCACGCCGTCGATTGTTCCGTTAAGGAAAAACCGCTGCGCGAAAATTCCTGCGTCATAAGCGCTTGAAGAAGAGCGTAAATCGCCCCAGGTAGCCACAAAGTAGTCGCCGCCAATCAGGGGCGAAATTATTGCCGAGCCTTTCGACGAGGATGAATTGGCTATTTCGAGCGGCGCTCTTGCTCCCCAGACTTCAACCGGAGCGGCCGGATTGGAAGTTACGTCAAGCAGATGCGCTTTCAGTACCTGCCCGCCGCCAAAATAATAGAGCAAAATTTTCCCGTTCACAGCCTCGATGTTGTAGCCGCTTAAATATTCGCCGACTTCGTAGCCGTTGGTATTTCCCGCCGAAAATGCCGGATTTGTGTCTTCCCAAAGCAGTTCGCCGTACTGATTGATTTTCTGAATCATCAGCCGTTGAAAACTCTGGGTGCCGTTATATTCTTCCCAAACCATATACAGGTTTTTTGAAGCCTCGTCGTAAGCCATTTTAGGACGGAAAGCACGCATTCCGCTCAAACTTACCCGCAGGCCTTCTTCGCCGCCGGAAGTTACAAAACCCTGATTACCGTTCGATTCGATGTGGGAAACATAAACTTTCTCAACTTTTGATGCGTTTCGGTCGTCATACCAAGCGAAAAACGCTCCTCCGGCCTTGTCGGGAATTGCGCCGATACAGAGGTGCGCCGGAACGGTAAATCCGCCGCGGTAAACCGCCTTTTCGCCCGACCACACGCTTTCGCCGTCGAAGTCGAACTTGTTTACATAATATTCATAGCCTGCCCCCTTGGCGTAAAAAACCAAAAACTGATTGTTTCCGGCATTTACCAAAATCGGAATAGTATAGTTTTTCTCGCTGTCGTACAACAGTTTAGCGCTACTCCAAAGAAATTTTCCATCCGACGAAACACGCTCAATCGAAACGTAAGCCTTGCCGTCGGCATTATAAATGGCATGCGCAAAAACATAACTCCCGTCTTCCAAAGTTACCATTCGCAAACTTGTCAAAAGATTGTAATCATTGCCTTTGTTCAACAGCAGAGGCTCGTCCCAGAGCAAGTTTCCTTCGGGCGATATTTTATTTATCACGTAATAATAGGAATGCAGCGTGGAAATGTCCCTGCATTGCGAACTTGCCGTTATTGCGTTGCCGTCGTTGTCAATCCAGAGATTTTCATTGATAACAGTGTAGGTCGAGTTTGGAGCGTCGGTCAAAACTTTTCCCGAATATGGGAAAACGAGCAAGCCGTCGGGCCGAATAATCTGGCAGTAAGACGTACATCCCGGCGATTCCAACTTGTCGAGATACAGAAAAGTGTAACCGTCGGAATTTGTTTTCGCCTGATAACCAATATTATTGTCGGTCGTGGCGCGGGTGTTTTCTGACGGATTGTTTACCCATTGGGCGTTTGCCGAAACCAGCAAACACAATCCCAAAAAAGAGAGTAATAATCTATTCATACTTTACTATTTTTTAAATATTGTTTATAAAATAATTTTTGTTCTATAATTGCCTGATACAACGATATATACGCCGCGAGGCAAATGAGCCGCCGAAATAGAAACAGGTTTGCCTGTGCCGGTAAAGCGTTGAGATATAAGGCATTGCCCTGCTGCGGAATAAACTGCTACGGAAATTTCCCCGCCGAATTCGGCCGCAGAAACGACAATATTTTTCCGTCCGTCAACGTAAATGCGCGTTTCGGACAGGTTTTGCTGCAATATTCCGGTAATATCGGGCTGTGAAGCGATGAAAAATTCGCGAAAGCCAAATGTCTGAATATCAATATTTTGAGCAAATAACGAACCGTCGCCTCGCCGCAGTTTGTAAGAGCCGTTGCTTATGCCGTCGCCCCAATCGTCGGAAACTTCAAAGCAGTAAATCCGGCCGGCTTCCAACTTTGTGGTGTCTTTTACGGTCGTAATCAGGCCGTTGGTAAATCCGCCAAATTCCTTGACAAGGTTTCCGTCGCGGTCTTTTATCACAAAATGATTGTCGTTCGAGTAAATATCGGTTTTAATTTCCGAAATGATGGTGGGCGTAGTTTCGAGCGGTTTCAGAAAACTGCCCGAAAGCGCGGCGGCTGCAACCGCATTTCCGTTTACCGATGCGGCTTTTATACTGTAAGTATTTTCGTCGAGCGGGGTATATTCCTTAATCGGCAGGCGGATTTCCTTTTCCTGATACGAGGGTATTTCGCCCGTCCAACTCACATTTTGCACCGAATTGTTAACATTTACATCAAAATTGATAGCATTTATTAAATAATGTGATTCATTTTTTACCACAATGTTAAAGAAATTGAAAGCGTAACGTTGAGCAATTCCCTCTTTGGCTTGCGACAGGCTTATATTCAAGGGTTTAGTATAATTAAGATACGACGGTTTCGCGTCGGCAACGTTCAGCACATCGCCTTTTCCGGCAGTTACAAAAGCCACAACGTCAATATCTTCCGCTTTCAGGGGGATATTATTTACACTTTCGGGAACAATGTATTCGTAATGCCTTGTAAAATAAGTATTTACAGCCGTATTGCGGATTGTGTCGCCCCAAAGCGGTGTAATCGAAGCCTTGAACATGTGGCGGTGGTTGTATTCGCTCTGAATGGAGGCTCCGCTCTGAATGGAGGCTCCGCTCTGAAATCCGACGATATTGTCCTGTGTAAGAACAACATTCAGAAAGTTTTCGCTCGCCGCAACTGCACCGGTATAATAGCCTTCCACATCGACGGTCAATTTTCGCGTACTGCCTTCAAAATCCGCTTTCAGCCAGAGGTTTACGGGAGCGTCTTCGCCGGCGATTATTCGTGCGGCTTTCGTCCAGGAACTTCTGCCGAGAATTACAGGCTGTTCAAAGGGTTCGCCCGCGAATGTTACCGCTTTCCGGTTCAACATTCCGCAGGGATAGCCGTAGTCATTCGCCTTAAATTCAAGGTCTAATGCTTCGCCTTCGGCAATACGGTAATCCGGTTCGCCGCTGTTGGGAACTGCATAATGGCCTGAATGAATATCGAGGATAAAGAGTTTGCCGGCGCGTGCCAAAAACAGGTTGTTTGCAACCCTGTCGCCGTCGGGACAATTACCGCAATGAATGCCTGTAAATACCTCTAATAGAATGTTTTTCTTTTGAATTTCGGTCGAAACTTCGTATGCTTTGGCGTTGTTAGTAACCAAAATTGTCAGAAAAAGTAATGCAACGAAAAACTTTGTCATACCTTTCAAATTAACATCTGCAAAGGTAATAAATATTTTGAAAAAACAAATAAAAGGACATTATTTTTTCAAAAAACAGTGAAAAAAGAATTTTTTTTTGGATTTTTGCTAACTTACATTTCCGGTTTCGCCGTCAAAACTCAGCGGCATTTGCCGACGAAAAGCCTCTTTGAAGGAAATCAGGGTTTCGGTACGCGAAAGCCCCAGCGGTTGCAGTTTTTCGTGAATTATCGACAGCAGGTGAGTGTTATTTTTTGCCAAAACTTTGATAAAAAGGTCGTATTTGCCTGTAGTATAATGACATTCGAGAACTTCCGGGATTTCCGCAAGTTTATCTACCACGTAGCGGAAGTTGTTGGGGTCTTTCAGGTAAATGCCCATGTATGCGGCAGTTTCGTAGCCTATTTTGTCGTGGCTTATCAAAAATTCGGAGCCTTTAATTACGCCGAGGCTCATAAGTTTTTGCACCCGCTGATGAATGGCGGCGCCCGACACATTGCAAGCCCGTGCTACTTCTAAAAAAGGGATTCGGGCGTTATTGGCAATTATTTCCAAAATCTGTTTGTCTAAATCGTCCAATTGATGTTCTGACATACTCCAATTTTTATTTTGTGCAAATATAAAAAAATTTCATCAAAACAAAGCAAAAAATGTTAAATCTTCAATTCTTTTTTAAACTCTGTTATTTATAATCAGTCTATATTAGCGTAAAACTTCTTAAATTTTAAAAATTAGTTTCAAATGAAAAAATTCTTATTAATGGCGCTTTTACTGTGCGGCTCAACGGTAATGTTTTCACAGCGTCCCGGCGGAGGACCCGGCGGAGGCCAATTCAGCCCCGAAGATTTTGCCAAACGGCAAACGGAGTGGATGACAAAAGAGTTGAATTTGACTGACGCCCAGATTGCGCCGGTAGATTCAGTAAATTTGCTGTATGCAAAAAAACAGCAGGAATTGTTTAAACCCGACGGCGACCGCGAAGCAATGCGCGAAGCCATGCAAACAATCAACGCTGAAAAGGAAGCGGCTTTTGCTAAAATCCTGACCGAAGAACAATTTAAGACTTACAAGGAAAAATCCCGCGAGATGTTCGGAAGAAGGGGAAATGGCGAGAATCGTCCGCCGCGTCCAAGAGACAATTAGTTTTCATAATTTTTTGAGGAAGACAGGCCTTGCCGGACAAGCAGGCCTGTTTTTTTTCGTTATTTTAAAAAATTTCGCTTACCTTTGCCCCCGATAATAATTATTTTAACCGCAAAATAAAAATGAAACTGAAAATTGCTGTTTTGCCGGGCGACGGCATCGGCCCCGAAATCGTGGCGCAAGCCGTGGAGTCGGTAAAAGCCGTTTGCCGCAAATTCGGCCACGAAGCGCATTTCGAGGAAGCCCTCGTCGGCGCCTGCGCCATCGACGCCGTTGGCAGCCCCTATCCCGACGCTACGCACAAACTCTGTATGAACTCCGACGCAGTGCTGTTCGGCGCTATCGGTTCGCCGAAATACGACAATAATCCTAACGCAAAAGTCCGCCCCGAACAGGGTTTGCTGGCTATGCGCAAAAAACTCGGCCTCTACGCAAATATCCGTCCGGTGGCGACTTTCCCCTCGCTGCTCCACAAATCGCCGCTCCGCCGCGATTTGGTTGAAGGAGCCGACTTTATGTGCATCCGCGAGCTGACCGGAGGCATCTATTTCGGCCGTCCGCAGGGCAGAAGCGAAGACGGCGAAACGGCTTACGACACCTGCGTTTATTCGGTCGGAGAAATTGAACGAATCGTGCGTTTGGCCTACAACTATGCGCTGAAACGCCGCCGCAAACTGACTGTTGTCGATAAGGCCAACGTGCTTTGCACTTCGCGGCTATGGCGGCAAGTTGCCCAGAATTTGGAAAAAGAATATCCCGAAGTGGAAACCGAATATATGTTCGTCGATAACGTCGCAATGCAGATTATCCAGTGGCCGAAGCGTTTCGACGTTTTAGTAACGGAAAATATGTTCGGCGACATCCTGACCGACGAAGCCTCGGTTATTACCGGCTCGCTGGGGATGCTGCCTTCGGCCTCGATAGGCCTGCATACTTCGGTATTTGAGCCTATCCACGGTTCGTATCCGCAGGCTGCCGGGAAAAATATTGCAAATCCGCTTGCCACAATACTTTCGGCTGCACTGATGTTTGAATATGCCTTCGATTTGAAGGAAGAAGGACTTGCAATCCGCCGCGCCGTTGACGCCGTCCTCGCAGAAGGTACTGTAACAGAAGATATTGCCGAAAACGGGAAGGCATTTTCTACTTCCGAAGTCGGCAAACGAGTTGTGGAAATAATTTTGAATGACTGAATTTTGAATTTTAAACAATTAATGGAGGAAGAAGTTGCGAAAGCCTGTGCCGTACTGCGAAAAGGGGGCGTAATCGTTTATCCGACCGACACGATTTGGGGAATAGGCTGCGACGCTACTAACGAGGCGGCTGTGCAGAAGGTTTATGAAATAAAACGGCGTTCCGACACGAAATCAATGCTCGTTTTGTTAGATTCGGCCGACAAAATCGGCGTATATGTCGATGAAGTTCCCGAAATTGCTGAAAAATTGGTAGAAGTGGCCGAAAAACCGCTCACAATCATATATTCGGGAGCAAGAAACCTGGCTGCAAATCTTGTTGCCGAAGACGGCTCGATAGGGATCCGCATTACCCGCGAAGCCTTTTCACAGCGGCTTTGCCGGAAATTCGGGCGACCTGTGGTTTCCACCTCCGCAAATTTCAGCGGGGAGCCTTCGCCGCAAAACTTCTCTGAAATAAATTCGGAAATTTTACGTTTATCAGATTATACCGTCGATTATCGCCACGATGAGAAGCAAAAGTCCGCTCCTTCGTCGATAATCAGGCTCGACGGCAAAGGTAACGTTAAGATAATCAGGGAATAATGCGAAGAAAAACACTCATAAAATATGTTCTTACCGACTTCGTTTCAGCAAACGCAGCCTGGCTCATTTTTAATATTGTCCGATATTTTTTGGTTGCCCGAAGCGAAGGATTTACTACGCTTTCCGGCTTCCTCGAATATGTCCATGTGCTTAAAGGACAAGTAATTATCCCCATGGGATGGCTCGTTCTGCACTACTATTCGGGTTACTACAACACTCCGCTTGTGAAGTCGCGCATTTCGGAATTTTTTACAACCGCTTTTTGCGTTTTGCTTGGTTCGGTTATCGTTTTTTTCGGAATTGTGCTGAATCATTTGCCTGAATCAGAAGTAATTTATTATCAGCAATTTACGTCGCTTTTCCTGATAACTTTCGTTTGTACTTATTTTCCGCGGCTGATTATCACAAACGCTTCCCTGAAAAAAATCAGCGCAGGCGAGTGGAGCATCCGCGCATTGCTGCTCGGAACCGGCGAACGCGCATTTCAGACATGGCAAATGCTGATGAAGCCTTCCGGCGAAATGTCGTACAATGTTGCCGGATTCATAAAAACAGACGACAAAGAATCTGTAAATGAGCAAATTAATGTACTTGGAAGCATTGACGATTTGGAAAACCTGATAAAGGAAACCGGCGCCGAAGAACTGATTGTGTCCACCGAAGCCGACAATGACGAAGAATTTTTCCGCCTTATTTACTCGCTTTACCGCTACAAACTGCCTGTGAAACTGCCTTTAAGTTACACAAATATCCTGATGAGGGGAATGAAAATCCGCGCCATTACCGGAGTTCCGCTAATTGATATCACGAACAACAATTTTTCCGAAGCCGGGAAAAACATAAAACTTACGCTCGACAAAATTACGTCATTCCTTGTTTTGCTGCTGTTTTCGCCGCTTTACCTGTTTTTGGCGGCCAAAGTCAAGCGCGATTCCGAAGGTCCGGTTTTTGTCAGCCAGGAACGAATCGGACTTCAAGGAAAACCGTTTATGATGTACAAATTTCGCACAATGCGGGCTGATGCCGAACGCGAAGGCCCTTCGCTGTCGTCGGAAAACGACCCGCGGATTACCCGCTTCGGAACGACGATGCGCAAGTACCGCCTTGACGAATTGCCCCAGTTCTGGAACGTGCTGAAAGGCGATATGTCGCTTGTGGGGCCGCGTCCGGAGCGCAAGTATTACATCGACCAAATTGTGAAAATCGCTCCCGAATACTGCCTGCTTCACAATGTCCGTCCCGGAATCAGTTCGCTGGGAATGGTAAAATTCGGCTACGCCCGCAACGTCGAAGAAATGACCGAGCGGATGCAATACGACATCCTGTATTACGAAAATATGTCATTAATGCTTGATTTGAAGATACTTATCTACTCGATGCGGACTATCTGGACGGGGAAAGGAATTTGAAATTTCAATTAAAAACAGTATTTTTTCATCTTTACATAAACTTTATATTTTCCGGTCGTTTTGATTGGCAATCTTTACATCTGATTCTTAACTTACTGATATTCAGCAATAATTTTTATTTTTTATATCTACATATTTTTTCGTAGAAAAAAGAATATTTTTATCAATGTGTTTTGATAAAAAAAATTTTTATCTTTGTGGGATAAAATACAGAAAAACATGAGTAAAATATCCTTTTTTGCAAAAACGAACAAATTTATTGAATTGATTGACGCTTTTCTCAACCGCGTTGACCAGAGCATGTTGCTCTTTCAGGAAGGGGTTGCAAATTACCTGTATAATAATGCTGAAAGTTTTAATAATAATCTTACGCAACTCGCTGAATGTGAGACAGAATCCGACAAAATCCGCCGTGAAATAGAAATCGGACTTTACATGCAGTCGCTGATGCCACAGGTAAGAGGCGATATTATGAACCTGTTTGGCGAATTGGACAATCTGATTGACCTCGCAAAGAAAAATATTTTTCAGTTTGAGGTGGAATCGCCTCATATTCCGGCTGAACTGATTACCGATTTTATCCGTCTGACCAAGGTTTCAGCCTCGGCGGCCGAGGCGGTAGTTTCGGCGGCAAAATCGTATTTTACTGAACCCGCGGGAGTTAAAGAAAGAATACACAGGGTTTATTTCTACGAAAAAGAAGCAGACGTCTATGCCGATATTGTCAGGCGGAAGATTTTCAAGGAAATGCCCGACCTCAAATTGAGCGAAAAATTTCATCTGCGCTACTTTACTCTGCATATCGAAAATATTTCCGATACGGCCGAGAAAGTTGCTGATTTACTGTCGATTATGGCTATCAAACGAATAGTTTAACAATATATTTTTACCGCTAACAACTAATTTATGGATTTGTTGAGTTGCTTTTTCCTGATAAGCGGACTGTTTCTCGGATGGTCTATGGGCGCCAACGACGCTGCCAATCTGTTTGGCACTGCGGTCGGTTCGCGCATGGTACGATTCAGGACGGCAGCCTTAATAGCATCGGTTTTCGTGATTATCGGCGCTACTCTGCAAGGTTCGGGAGCAACTCAAACGCTGAATGAACTTGGCGCAATCGACGCTATCGGCGGGGCTTTCACGGTTGCGCTCTGCTCGGGAGTGGTGGTTACTCTGATGGTGCGCTACCGCATTCCGGTTTCGACAAGTCAGGCTATCGTAGGCGCGATTTTGGGCTGGTGCTTTTATACATCTACGCCGATAAACTGGCATACTTTGCTTAAAATAGTGAGCGCGTGGCTGTTAAGTCCGGTTTTCGGATGTATTTTCGCGGCTCTGTTTTATGTGATTGCCCGAAGATATATCCGCCGTTCAAAAATCCATATTCTGAAAATGGAAGCGGTAATCCGCGTTTTATTAGTTATTGCCGGGGCTTTGGCAGCGTACAGTCTTGGGGCGAACAACATTGCCAATGTAATGGGAATTTTTGTAAATTCATTCTCGTTTTCAATTAATACTCAACTATTTACAATATCTTCATCAAAAGTTTTGTTTCTGCTTGGAGGAATTGCCATTGCTGTCGGAATTTTCACATACAGTTATCGTGTAATAGAAACAATAGGCCGTAAGGTGCTGAAAATGACGCCGATAATGGCGGTTGTAGTGGTTTTTACGCAGGCTATCGTCCTGTTTTTGTTTTCTTCGCCTCATATTTCAGGATTTTTGACGGCAATCGGACTTCCGGCAATACCTCTTGTGCCGGTTTCGAGTACTCAAATCGTGGTTGGAGCAATGCTGGGAATCGGCTTGACAAAAGGATTTCACGAAATAAAGTTCAACACTGTCGGCAATATCTTCATCAGTTGGATTGTAACTCCGGCGGCGGCGGCAATTCTCACTTTTTTTGCCCTGTTTTTTGTGCAGCACACGTTCAATATTCAAATTTCAAATCAGGCTTCAACTGCGCTGCCGACGCACATTATGCCTGCAAATACAGAATTTTTGGTTCCGCTGAAATTCAATATTTTGACCGTTTTGATGGCCGTTCTTCTTGTTGCGGCCATTGTCTATATCGTGATTTTAATAGTCCGCAATAAGGGACTTAAACAGTTGGAAATAAACGGCTTATCCGAAGAGCAGCGTTACACGGATTATCGTAAGGCATTAACTGATATGGAGTTAAACACAGTAAAACAGGAAAATGACAAACTCTTGTCGAGCCTTGAATCCAAAAAACAGCAACTGATAACCTGGTCGTTGAGTATCGGCGAACACCGAAAGCATTTGGAATCAGCGGCCGACCTGATAAAACAGGCTATTGCAGCCGAAGATGAAAAAAAGCGGGAAACTGTTTTACGGCAACTACTTACGGATTTGAAGCAGAAATTGAGTTACAGCGGCGAAGTGGAAAATATCTACCTGCAAGCCAGGGCATTACACTCGTCGTTTATTGAAAAACTGAACACAGTGGAGCCTCGTCTGACCGACAACGAAGTCAAACTTCTGATTTTGCTCCGTATTGGCCTGTCGTCCAAAGAGATAGCCCCATTGATGAATATATCCGTCAAGAGCGTGGACATCAACAGGCATCGACTGCGGAAAAAACTCAACCTATCGAAAGACGTGGTTTTATCGGAATATGCAAAAACATTATGATAATTTTGAACATTTTTATTTACCTTTAAATAATATTTATGAAGAACATTTTTTTATTAATTATCGCAGTCCTGCTTGGTTCAGGACTTTACGCACAGGGCGAGATTCAAGACGAATCCGCCGAGCGGAATCAGTACGGGAAAGCGGTTACCGACCGTAAAACCCTGCTCCCCGAAGTCAGGGACGGGATTTTGGTAATGCAATCGGCTGATAAGAGTTACAAATTCTGGTTCGACATCCGCGTTCAGACCGACGCTAACTATTTCTTCGACGCTCCTCACAGCAAGGGCTTCAATGAGTTAGGCGACGGTTATTCGCTTCGCAGAGCGCGTTTTGCGGCAAAAGCCGACCTTACGAAAAACTGGTACGGCGAAATCGACCTGAATTTTGCAAATGGAGTTTTTGAACTCGAAGACGCTTATTTGATGTTCCATACGGGCGGATTTCTTATCCGCGGAGGAAATTTCAAAGAAACTTTTTCGATGTCGGAAACTTCCTCCTCGCGCTACATCCCGTTTATGGAGCGCAGCATGGCGGTAGCGGCTTTTGCCCCCGGCCGCCAGATAGGATTCAACGCCCAGTATTCGTCGCGCTATCTGCTCGGCTCGCTCGGCGTTTCGTTTCAGGCCATAGAAGACGCTGAAACGCGCACTTTTGTGGAAGACAACAACAAGGATTTCGGTATGGATGAAAACGGCGCTTACTACGGGAAATTAGTATTCCAGCCCTTCAACAACGCCGATTACGGTCTGCATTTGGCGGGAGCCTATTCGTGGCGGAATCCGAAAACCAGCGAGGAAACACGCGGTACAATACGTTACAGCACCCGCTCGTTGAGCAACATCAACCGCAAAAAATTTCTCGACACCGACAATATCGGCGATTACGACCACAATCAACTGTCGAACGCCGAAGTTGCCGTCTGGTACAAGCCCCTCGTAATTACGGGCGAATATCTTACGAATACCGTCAGCCGTACTAACGGACGCGAAGACCTGAATTTCGGCGGCTTTTACATTCAGGGAAACTGCCTGCTTTTCGGCGGCCGTCAAATTTATGTGAAATCGGAAGGCGAATTTACGCAGCCCGATTTAGGCAGGAAATGGGGCGATATTGAACTTACCTTCCGCTACGATTATATCAATATGAACTCCAAAGACATAACCGGCGGAGCAGCAGAAGGTTACACGGCAGGATTGAATTTTTACCTCAATAAAAACGTAAAATTTCAACTTAATTATTCTTACATCAATCACGACCGCTACGCTAACGGAAAAGGCAGTTTGGTAACAGGCCTCGACGCTAACGGCCAGCCAACCCGCAACCCGGCTAACGTAGCCGCCCCGAAAGGCGAAGGCGGACACGATTACAGCCTGCTCGGATTGAGATTTGAAGTTGATTTTTAATTTATAAATCAGTATGAAAATGAAAGCATTAAACAAAATATTAATGATTTTGGGCGCACTTTTTTTCTGCGCCTGCGTGGAGGACGAACCCGTTCCGCCTCCCGAAATGGGCGAATCGCCGGTCAAGATTAACGAAGCATATTCCAATGGCGGACGCTCGACCTACGGCGCTCTCGACTGGGTTGAACTCTACAATACATCCGATGTTGCCGTAGATATTAGCGGCTACGTGATGTACGACAAAACCGACAAATCGGAAAAAGTTGTAGTACCTGCCGGAACTACGCTTGCAGCACACGGTTTCGCAGTTTTTGAAGTTGATATTGACGGAGGATTCGGCCTCGGCAGCGGCGGCGATATGGTTTATCTCGACGACGCCGGCGGCAAACTTATCGACCAGATTGAATTTGGTGCGCTCACTCCGGAACAGTCATACGCGCGGAATCCCGACGGCTCCGAAACATTCAAAATACAAACTCCTACTCCGGGAACATCCAATAGCGGAGCAGTCGCACTGCCTTCTGTTACAAACGTTTCCCACTCGCCTGCTTCGCCCACTTCGGATGAAGCGGTTACGGTAACGGCGACAGTTTCGGCAGGCGAAGGTTCTCTGACTTCGGTAAAAGTGCAATGGACGGTCAATTCCACAGCGCAAACCGACCTGACGATGGCTAATTCCGGCGACGTTTATACGGCAACCATTCCGAAACAGGCTGCCAATGCCGACGTAGCCTATTCTGTAACAGCAATTAACAGCCTTGGCGGAACTACTTCCGTTTCAGGCTCTTACACGGTTCGCGACGCAACAGTAGTCGATTATACCGGCCTTGTAATCAATGAGATAGACGGAAACGGCAAGTATATTGAACTTTACAACTCCTCGGCCGCCGCAATTTCATTGACAGGAGTAAAATTAGTCAAAAACGAGAGCGGAACGTGGTGGACAGGCGGAGCGGTAAATATCGCAGCCGGAGGCCGTTACACAATAGCACAGAACGGCGAATCGCCATCCGGAGCCGACGAACAAACAGGCTCAGCCGGAATTTCGCCGAAGCAAAATCTGAAATTTGAACTGAAATCGCCCGACGACCTTGTTCTTGATTCGCTAATCCGCACCAATGGCGGAAACTGGGGCGATGGAGTAACGCCCGATTACGGCAGCGGAACAAAATATTCCTATTCGCGCTGTCCCGACGGCAGCGGCGCTTTCGGCCTCGCTGTTCCCTCTTGCGGAGCGCCTAATCCGAGTATGCCGGCAGGCCCGATTCTGACTAACGGTTCGGCTGTAAATTACGGCGATTTGGTTATAAATGAAATTGATGGCAACGGGAAATTTATTGAAATTTTCAATAAAGGAACTGCCGCTGTTTCGCTGCAAAATGTTGTTTTGCGTAAAAACGAAAGCGCGGTATGGTGGACAGGCGGAGCGGTAAATATCGCTGCCGGAGGCTATTACGCAATAGCCCAGACAGGCCAAAGTCCCGCCGGAGCCAGCGAACAGACAGGCGCAAGCGGCATCTCGCCCAAAAAGACCGTAAAATTTGAAATGCTTATCGGAAATATGTTCATCGACGGTTTCGCCAGAGTTAAAGCCGACGGAGTTCTCGATGCAGACTGCACTCCCGACTACGGCAGCGGCACAAAATACTCCTTCTCGCGCTGTCCCGATGGTACAGGCGCATTTGGTTTGGCAGTTCCCTCTTGCGGAGCGGCTAATCCGGCAAGTTCGGCCGGCGAAATTGCAACTAATTAAAAATTTATAACACAATTTATTATGGCAAAAGAAGAATTAAAAATCGGCGAAATTTCCAAACCGCGCTTTGAATACCGCTCATTCGGCCGCTGCTTCAAAAAACAGGCTGAACGTATGGCGCGGCTCTCGATTCCGGTTCCCGAAAAAGTTTGGGAGCGTAAATCGATAGAAACCTACATCGTGAGCCGTACCAACGACGTTAATAACACGAAAATCCGCGACGGCAAAATGGACATCAAAACTTTTGTACAGGCTATCGACGGCTTTGAACAGTGGAATCCGTTAATGAAAGGCGAATTTCCGATTAGCGCCGAAGTTCTTGAAAAAGAGGTATTTCCGGCCTTCAAAGTTAACAATTTGCCCAAACTTGACAAAGCGCAATACACGCTCGGCGAATTTTTGGACATAATATGTTCAAATCCTGATTTACAGGCTGTTACTGTCGAAAAGGTACGCTACGGATATATGGTAAACGACACTATTTGCGAAACCGGCGATGTTTATATCAACGGCGCAAAAGTGGAAACCATAAATTCGGAATCTACCGAACTTGAAGACATCCGAAAAACCGTTCATGATGTAGGTTTGGATGGGATTGAAAACATCAATTACCTTCAAGCCATCAAGCGCGTCATCGGAATGATTGACAAGCCTTTGGCAAATTAACTATTTAATATTCAATATTATGCAAGAAATAGAAAGAAAGTTTTTAGTCTTATCCGACGATTTCAAAAATGAAGTTAAAAAACACACAAGAATTGTGCAGGCTTATTTGTCGTCTATCCCGGAACGCACTGTGCGCGTGCGGATTAAGGGCGATAAAGGTTATATTACCATAAAAGGCAAGGGCAACGACAGCGGGGCTGCACGTTACGAATGGGAAAAGGAAATTCCCGTCGCAGATGTGGAAGAACTGTTGAAAATTTGCGAGCCGGGCGTGATTGACAAAATCCGGCACGAAGTTCCGGCAGGCCGCTTCAAATGGGAAATTGACGAGTTTTTCGGCGAGAATGAAGGCCTTACAATGGCTGAAATCGAACTCGACGACGAAAATGCCGCTTTCGAGCGTCCGGCGTGGCTTGGGAAAGAAGTTACCGGCGACCCGCGCTACTACAATTCCATGTTGATGAAAAATCCTTTCAAGAAATGGTAGCCGAAGCGGTTCAGGGCGGAAAGCCTTTCGACCCATTGGATATGAACAATTATCGGGTTGAAAGGCTTCCAAAGCCCCAAAAATCAAAGTTTGAAAAATGGATGTCGATAATCGGGGCGCCACTTGCTGTCGCAGTTTTCATCTGGCTTTACCGGTTTGCCGATTTTTCATTTCTCAACAACATAAATGCGGAGTTTCTCGACAAGGACGCCTCGAAACGCTATGCCGAAATCGGCGCGGCCGCCTTTACGAGAAGCAATTACGCAATGCTGGCAATTTTTGCGGCTGCCATAATACTGTGGATTACCGAGGCTGTCCCGAATTATCTTACATCGCTGCTTGTGATACTTGCCATTGTGCTGACGGGCGTAACATCGGAAAAAACCGCTTACGCCCAACTCGGCCATCCGGTAATGTGGCTCAATATTCTTTCGTTTGTATTAGCGAGCATGCTGGTTAAAACGCAGGTAGCCAAGCGGTTTGCCCTCTGGTTTGTGATTCGCTTCGGGAAAAACGCTTCGATGATTA
Organism: Dysgonamonadaceae bacterium; assembly: GCA_031272085.1. Classification (GTDB taxonomy): domain Bacteria; phylum Bacteroidota; class Bacteroidia; order Bacteroidales; family Azobacteroidaceae; genus Azobacteroides. The sequence goes on from JAISUN010000012.1 coordinate 42,832, forward strand.
TCATCAGTTTTATGGTCATAAATATTGTGCTGTCTGCCTTTATTTCGGCAACTACGGCCAAAGCGGCCATTTTGCTGCCTATTTTTATGGTTGTAGCCGCTATTTACGGGGCTTCGAGCGATAAACGGAATAATTTCGGGCGCAATTTGGTTTTGCAAAATCTTTTTCAGATAAATATGGGCGCAACCGGCTTCATTACCGGCTCCGGCGCAAACTTGCTGGCCGGTTCGATGATTGCCGGCGCAATGGGCTGGCAAATTTTCAGTTTTCAGGACTGGTTTATTGCCGCTTTTCCGCTCTGCATAACGATTATGTTGATTGGATGGTTCGTCGGTACAAAAATATTTTTCCCTCTGAAAAAAGAAGAACAGGTTCCGCAAATTGAAGGCGGAATCGAGCGTTTGAAAGCCGAATTGCACGCGCTTGGCCGAATGAAAGGCGAAGAATTCCGCGCTATCGGGATTTTTGTTGTAGTGCTGCTCCTTTGGGCTACCGACAAGCAGCACGGAATCAGCCAGACCGCCGTCGCTTTCGGAGGCGCTATCGTAGCCCTGCTGCCCGGAATAGGAATCGTAAAATGGAACGACGTGGACATCCCCTGGCATCTGCTTCTGTTTTCGGCCGGCGCTTACACGCTTGGAGCCGGACTGGAAGCGACCGGATTGCCCGCAACCATCATCGATTCGGCATTCAATGCGTTTGGAATATCGCCCGATACGCCATTTTGGGCGATTTATCTGATTTTGACCGGAGCGATGCTGTTTTCGGCGCTGATGTTCGAGAGCAAAACGATGAGGGCGCTGATTTTCGTACCGATAGCGATAGGCGTCGCCCAGAAATTCGGATATCCGATTTTGAGCCTGTCTTTTCCGGTAGCCCTGTTGATAGAACACGTTTACGTGCTGCCGTTCAACAGCAAACCCGCCGCACTGCTATATACAACCGGCCATTACGGATGGAGCGACACTTTCAAGTTCGGCTTCACAATGATGTGCATCTCGTGGATAATCATCATCTTATGGGGCGAAACCGTATTGCGCTGGCTGGGTTATACAAGCGGAGTGTTCTGATTTATTCCGCCTTTTCGTAGGCATCGACTATCCGCTGCACAAGTTTGTGGCGGACGATGTCTTTTTTGCTGAATTCGATTTGCGCAATGCCGGGAATATCTTTCAAAACCTGCATCGCGTGAATTAATCCCGAACGTTGCGATGCGGGCAGGTCAATCTGCGTAATGTCACCGGTAACAATCATCTTGGCGTTCATTCCCATACGGGTAAGGAACATCTTAATCTGCTGAATGCTTGTGTTTTGCGCCTCGTCGAGGATAATCACGGCGTCGCTCAACGTGCGTCCGCGCATAAAAGCCAAAGGCGCAATCTGGATAATCTTGTTTTCGATGTATTCTTTCAGTTTCGCCATCGGAATCATATCTTCCAGAGCGTCGTAGAGCGGTTGCAGGTAGGGGTCGATTTTGTCCTTCATATCGCCGGGCAGAAAACCGAGTTTTTCGCCTGCTTCAACCGCCGGACGGCTCAAAATTATTTTCCGCACTTCTTTATTCTTCAAAGCCCTGACTGCCAGGGCAATAGCGGTATAAGTCTTGCCCGAACCCGCCGGCCCGATGGCAAACAGCAAGTCGTTGTCGGTAAAGGCATTAACCAATCGCTGCTGATTTTCGGTACGCGCCAGAATAGGCCGCCCGTTCATCCCGAAAATTATCAGGTTGTCCTGCTTTTGAACCGATGCGTTTTTGCCTTTGGCTATCGAGGTTACGGCCTCGTCGCTCAACAAATTAAGTTCGGCGCAATAGCGTTCCATTTCGCGGATTTTTTCCTCAAAATCAGCAAGTTCCTCTTCGTCGCCTATCGCTTTAATGACATTTCCCCTCGCCACTATTCTCAACTTTGGATATAAAGACTTGATTAAGTGCAGGTTAGAATTATTAGCCCCGTAGAAAACCACAGGGTCTGCGTTGTCGATAATTATTACTCTCTCTATCATTCAAATTCCAAATTATTTTACAAAAGTAGTCTTAATTTTCGTAAAACACAAAAAAATTTTTTATCTTTGCCAACTTGTTTAGATGCAAATTTATGGAATCCCTTTACAAAACTCATAAATATTTGATTGAACACCTCAATTTGCCGCTTCGCCGCAGGTTGATGGACGAAATCAACTGGAACGACCGCCTGATTGGCATAAAAGGCTCGCGGGGAGTGGGAAAGACGAGTTTTTTGCTGCAATATGCGAAGGAGCATTTTGCGGCGGACGACAAGCGTTGCCTGTATATAAACCTGAATAATTTTTATTTTTCGGTAAAAACTATCAAGGATTTTGCAGGCGAATTTGTGAAAAACGGCGGAAAAGTCCTGCTCATCGACCAGATTTTCAAGTATCCCGAATGGGCGGAAGAACTGGCTTTTTGCTACGCACGCTATCCGAAACTGCAAATTATTTTTACCGGCTCGTCGGTTTTGAGGCTGAAAAATGAGAATTATCCGTTAGCAAACAAGGTTGTTTCCTACAATCTGCGCGGGTTTTCGTTCCGCGAATATTTGGAATTGGCGACAGGAAAAAAGTTCGAGGTCTATTCTTTGGAGCAGATTTTGAATGAACATTCAACTATCTCAAAATCAATATGTTCCCGGATAAAGCCTCTGGAACATTTGCCGTCTTATATTCATCACGGCTACTATCCGTTTTTCCTCGAAAAGCGCAATTTTTCGGAAAACCTGCTGAAAACGATGAATATGATGTTGGAAGTTGATGTGTTGAGTATCAACCAGATGGAACAAAATTACCTGCCGAAAATCCGCAAACTGATGTATCTTCTGTCCGAAGCGGCGCCTTCAAGTCCGAATGTCAGCAATTTGAGCAAGGAAATCGGCGCGTCGAGGGCTACGGTAATGAATTATATAAAGTATCTGAAAGATGCTCGATTAGTGAATTTGCTGTACGAAAAAGGCGAAGATTTCCCGAAAAAACCCCGGCTTGTTTATCTTCAAAATCCGAACCTGCTTTATGCTACGCGGATGATAACGGTTGACCCGCAAACTCTGCGCGAAACCTTTTTTTACAGTCAGGTTCACAAAGATTACAAGGTTAATATGGGCGAAAAATCGGCGCAATTTTTGGTTGACGGGCAATATTTGTTTTCGGTAACGAACGGCGTAAAAGATAAAAAATTATCCAATGCTTATTACGCTGCCGACGGCATAGAGAGCGGGGAAGAACGCATAATTCCGCTGTGGCTTTTCGGGTTTTTGTATTGACCGTCAATTCATAAAAAAAACAAATAAAATAAAAAACTGCCATTTTGCAATGTCGAGATTACAAAATTATTTGTATCTTTGCAAATTCTTAACGTTTCTGTTCAAAACAAAAATTGGCTTTAAACAGATTAAAGGTACGTGATTTATGGCAAAAATACGGGAAGACGACAATAATATTTACCTGAACGATTATACGATTCCGAAAGGAATGGACAAATCGGATTTGAAAGCGAGGGAAAATATTATTTGGGCTATGATAGGCAAATGGATTTCAAAAAATCCGTTAAAACGCAGGAAGAATATTAATTTACAGGATTTTATTTACCTTCGTTTCGACGGGATGCAGGAAACAGTCAATAAGGCTGCGAGAAATTACAAATCTACTATGGCAATCAGCAGTTTGGACTACATCCTCGAAAATGCCGTAAAATCAGGAACGGATAAACCAATGTCGAAACGGCAGTCGGTTTTTGCAGAAATGATAATAATGTATGCGGATACAAAAGAGTATCTGCCATATTTTGAAAAAGTTAAGATGCTTGTTGGTATAACTAAACAAAAGAAAGATGCAAAGAAAATTCAATATTCAATTACAGCAATTGAGCCGGTGTAAAATAAAAAAGTCTTTTAGATTTACGCCGCAGGTTCGTGCATTGCTACTAAAAGACTTTGTTATTTAGACGACAAAAGTACAACTTTTTTTTGAAACAACAAAATTTTGAAAATAATTTATTAGAAATAAAATTAAATATAGTAATTTATGGCAAAACAAAAGAAATTTCTGACTTGTGACGGCAATCAGGCGGCGGCTCATATCGCCTATATGTTCTCCGAAACAGCCTCGATTTATCCGATTACTCC
>JAISUN010000025.1 GCA_031272085.1 Dysgonamonadaceae bacterium
AGAAGAAAAAGAGAAAAGGATTTTCATTGTAAACAACTACAAATTAAATAATTATGAGTGCAATAAAAATGGATTCTTCGGCAGTTTATTCTATGTTCGAGGAAATAAAAGAGGTTTTGAAACAAGGCAAAGACAGCAAACCGGCAACAGTTTCGCCGCCGCAAGTGGATTTACAGGCATTAACAGCCATAAACGACTTGTCGGAACGACTCGAGGAAACGATAGAAATTGCCCGAAAGCCACTCAAACACGAGCATCGGCACTCAATCAGCATCGAATCGAGCCGTGTTTTTCTTTCATTGATAGGTTTAACGTTGATAATCATTGCATTATCATATTGTATCGGCGAACAGCGAAGAACAATCAGCCAATACCGCGCCAACGATTTGAAATACCGCTATATAAAAATGCAGGGAAAAGCCGATGAAAACAGTATTTACCGATTAGAGCGGCTGTTTTGGAACAGCGACAGCGTAAAAATTGTACGGAAAGAGGTTGAGGAATTTGAGGAACGAGTTATGGAAAAGGGGGAAAAGAGCGAGAAAACGAAGTAAATTATGATATATCCCCAAAAAATCACAAAATTTTAAGAAAATATTTTGTAATTTAAAACATATTTTGTAAATTTGTAGTCATTTTAACAAAAACCGACAAAATATGAAGCAATAAACACAGCGTTTATACGCACATTTTAGAAAATATATAGGAAAAAACGTTAGCGCTAATATTTTGTGTTTGTGTAACTTCGATGATTTCATAAAATATTCAGGATATGTTGAAGACCCCACAAGCACGAGAATAAGTAGAGTTGTTGTCCGCGCTTTTTTTATGTGCGTATCAAAAAATAACAATTAAGGACATTATTTTTCATATAATATATAATATATAATATATAATAATATTTTACCAAATATCAATTTAATTATGAAACATTTCTTATTAATAACTACATTACTTTTTTGCTGTCAAACAGCAATTTTTGCGCAGCAAACCCTCGCACCGGAGCGAAACTTGCCCCGCCCGGATGACGAAATCATCAAACAGCAGGTCGAATACAAAGAACCCGGCCGAACAGGAGAAAACGTCATCTGGGATTTCAGCCGGTTGAATGCCGTAAACGACAGTTATTCACTGTTTTACTATTCACCGCAGGCGACAAATGGCGTTTATATCCTTGGTTTAGATACTGTTGCAGCCTCTTTGCCCGACGACGAGAAACTGTTCGTTGGCGAAGAACACAACACAATGTATTATTACCGTTTCGACGGAAACCGGCTCTGGACGCTGGGGCACGAGAATCCGACAACACTGTTGCGCTATTCTGAACCTCTTTTGACCGCTGTTTTTCCAATTGCTTTTGGCGAAAAATACAGTGAAAAGTATTCCGCATCAGGCCTGTATTCTGCAACCGACGAATTTTCCGTTTCCGGGCAGGTCGATATTTGCGCCGACGCAACAGGGATTATGGTTTTACCTTCAAAGGATACGCTTCGCAATGTAATCCGTGTAAAATCAGTGCGTTCGTCTGTCGAGAAAGACGGCGTTTCCTCACTCGAAAATGTTTACTGGTACGCCCGCGGATATCGCTATCCGGTTTTTGAAACTGTCCGCCTGACAAAATCCGACCGCGAAACTTTTGCTTCGGCTTTTTATTTCCCGCCCGACCGTCATTATTACCTTGACGATGATACGGAAAATCTTGCCTTGCACGACGAAAATCCCGATACGGACAGCAATCCCTGGGCTGGATTAGCCTACAATCTGTTTCCAAATCCGACAACAAGTTTACTGAACATCGAACTTTATTTACCGAAAGCGGCAACGGTCAGGATTCAAATTCATTCGCAGGCAGGCGCAATGGTTCTTAACTCTGCCAAAGGCCGACTGTCAGAGGGATTACAAACTATCCAGCAGGATGTTTCCTTTCTTCCTGTCGGGAACTATGCCCTCATCGTCTTTTTGGATGAATACCCTGTAAATGAAATTCTTATGAAACGTTAAAACAATCTGTATGAAAGCAAAAATATTTTTTATATTCACGGCTATTTTGCTGAATTTCAGCATAAAAGCACAAAATACTTACAATAAGCAAACCCCTGTTTCGGCAGATACCGCGTCAATGACGGGCTACAACTATATTAAAACCCGTACCAACACTTCGACCAATAATGACTATTTCATCGAAAAAGTCCAGTATTTCGACGGGCTTGGACGGCCAACACAAACTGTTCAAGTGGGCATTACGCCGGCGCAGGCCGACCTTGTTACACAGCAGAACTACGACGAATTCGGGCGGGAATCGCTCCTCTGGCTGCCCGCAGTTGCGGCCGGAAACTATGGCGGATACGCCAATATCAGCGCAAAAGCGGCGGCAACCTACGGAAATACGGCCTTAAATATCGCTTCCGACCCCGAACCTTATTCTTATCCTAAATACGAGGCTTCGCCCCTGAACCGCGTTACAGAACAGTACGGAGCAGGAACGGACTGGTTTTTTTCGGGACATTCGGTCAAAACATTCTACCTTACAAATACGGCAAGCGGCGAACAGTCCTGCGCGTATTTTTACGTTTCCGGCAACGGCGACAACCTGTCGCGAAGCGGAAATTACATGGCAGGAAGCCTGTTTGTAACACAGAATTACGACGAGGACTGCAATATTTCCTACGAATTTAAGGATAAACTTGGCCGCGTGGTTTTGCAGCGACAGCAAAACGACTCGCAAAACTTTGATACCTACTATGTTTACGATGATATGGGCAATCTGCGCTACGTACTCCCGCCCTTGGCTTCCGACGCCCTGACCGGAACTTCATATACCCCGGAAAATGCAATAATCAAAAATTACGCTTACTTTTACAAATATAATTCGCGTAATCTCGTTAAATACAAGCGTTTGCCCGGCTGCGAACCGGTTTATTACGTTTACGACCGCGCCGACCGCCTGATTTATACGCAGGACGGCGAACAGCGTGTGGCCGAAAAATGGCTGTTTACTGTTCCCGACGCGCTGGGGCGTGCTGTTCTTACCGGAATTTGCACAAATACCGGCCTGAACATAGATAATGTATTGACGGAAGCAATAACAGCCGGCCGCTCGGCAAACGGCACGCTTAAAGGCTATAGCTTTGCCGCAAATTCCGCTGTTTATCCCGAAAATCCGGTAATCCTGTCGGTAAATTATTACGACGATTACTCGTTTCGCGGAGCAAGCGGTATCGGGATTCCGGCAGGCAACTTCGAGTTATGCACTGACGCGGATTTTAATACGGAGTATTCCAATGCAAAAGGACTGCTAACCGGCACGTTATCAGCCGTTTTGGATGGAAACGCCACACCAGCGAAATATCTTTATTCGATAATGTATTACGATTACCGCGGACAGGTAATTCAGACAGTTTCAAACAATCTTGCTAACGGGCAGGAACGGGAATATTTTGCCTATACTTTTACAGGGCAGGTTGCAAAGAAGCGTCATCTTCATTCTGCGGATTTTGAAGAAGAAGAGGCAGAAGAAATTGGCGAGCCTGTTGAAGAAACAGAGCCGTGGCAGGGAACAGAGGAAAATTACCGTTACGACTACGACCACGCCGACAGGCTGATAAACACTGTTTACCGCCTGAATTACGACGATGAAATCCTGCTTTCGGCAAACACTTACGACGAACTCGGACGGCTGAAAACCGTAACTCCGCACGAAAGAACGGATTTCAGTTCGACATATTCCTACGACATCCGCTCGCGGGTAAGGGAAATTACCGGCACGAATTTTTCAGAAAGTCTGGAATACACCTTTGGCAGCAATATCTCGAAAATGCTGTGTACGCAGGGCGAAGTGCAGCGGGGTTACAGTTCGCTTGCTTACGACAGGCTGAACAGGCTGAAAACGGCAACTTATTCCGGAACGGAAAACTATTCTGCAACTTACGATTACGACAAGAACGGGAATATTACGAACATCAACCGCGGAGCGTATGACATCCTCTTGTTTAACTACAACAATACCAATCAGATGTATAATGTTTCCGATGCTTGGAGCAATTCTTCTTCTGCCTCTGTTTCAGAATTTAAGGATTATTCCGTAAGTTCCGGTCAAGAATACTGGTACAACACCAACGGCGCAATGACAAAGGATTTGAACCGCGGAATTTCGGAAATAACTTACAATCTGCTGAATTTGTCGCTGAAAGTGGATATAAAGCATCCGCACGCCGAGGCGCGGAATGAATACACGTATTCCGCTGGCGGTAAAAAACTGAAAGTTGTAAGCCACCGGGCGAGCAGTTATTCCAGCAGTCCGGTGATTGGCTCGGCTGTCAATACTGAATCGCTAAACGTTACAAAAACAACTGACTATATCGGCAATTTTGTGTATGAAAACGGCGTTTTGAAAAGAATTTTAACGGAAAATGGTTATTATGAAAATAATAATTATTACTTTTACGTCCGTAATCATCTTGGAAGTAACGCGATAGTGGCAGACATGAACGGAAATATTGTCCAGCAGAACCATTTTTACCCCTTCGGGCAAACAATGGCGATAAGCACCGGCCATGGCGCACAACCATACAAGTTTACCGGCAAGGAACTCGATTTGGAAAACGG
>JAISUN010000073.1 GCA_031272085.1 Dysgonamonadaceae bacterium
TTTGCGATGCTGTCAGCCGTTGCCGTCGGGTTTACCGCCAATTTGTAGGGGTCGGCGTCTTTTCCGCTGCCCGAGCGGGTAAGCGTCGCGTTGGCAGCGTCGGTTACTTCGTTGCCCACAATGGTGTCTTTCTTGACTGCGCTGAACAGGTCGGCGCTTAAATCTGCCGACGTTATTGTGCCGTCCAAAATTTTTGCAGAAGTTACCGCATTGTCGGCAATTTTAACGGTTGTAACTCCGCCGTCGGCTATGCCGATGGTTTGCGTCATCCCCGACACCGATTTTTGCAGCCCTTCGTTGGCTACGGTTGCCGTGTCGAGTGCGTGAATGGCGGAGCCGAGTATCGAGATGTTAGTGCCGGCTGAATAAGTCGTTCCTCCTCCGCCGCCGTCGGTGCCTTTCAGCGATTGCCAAACCGAACCGTCGAAGTAGTAATAGCCTGCCGCTGTTACGTTGGCAGTTTTTGTCGTCGTCGGACTTGCCGCCGCCGTTACATAGACAATCGCGCCTGTCTGGTCTGTGCCGTACTTGCTGTCGTTGCCTTTGAGTTCATTGCCCGTCAGGACGGGCGCAATGATGCCGTCGGCTTTCGTGCCGCCCTTGCGGACGTCGAGAGTCGCTTTCGGCTCGTCCATCGAACCGATTGTTACCTGCGCTTTCGCGCCTGTGGCTGCGCCCAAAACTGCGAGCGCGATTATTAATGTTGCCAAAAATATTGTTCTTTTCATTTTATTGTTGTTTTTAAAAAATTTAGTTGTTGTATAAATTGTTAAAATTGTTTTGCCGGCGCTTTTCAGGCATTCTTATATAATATAAAGAATACAAAATAAATAACCGCCGTAATCAAAACTGTTACCAAAAACTTGATTTTAGAGTAAAAATGTAATAAACGATGTTTCATTTTTTGTCCTTCCTTTTTCTTAAAACCTTAAAGTCTTACAGAAACTTAATAAACGATATTTAATTTTTTGTACCTCCTTTTTCTTAAAGCCTCACAGCCTTAAAGTCTTTCCTCTCTCACTACGGTAGGTTCCCGCCCAAGGTGCCGCCCCCGGCAGCAAAACCGGACAGAAAAGGAATAAGTTATTTTCTCTACACTCCGTGCAAGCGCCAAAGAATAATGGTTTTGCTGCCAGTCTGCGGCTGCGTAAAATTTACGGATATGATGACAGGTACAGGCCTTCTCGTGGCTACGAAGCCATGAATCGCGATTCCCGGCTCCCGAAGCCGGTTTCACTGATAACAGGCAGCCGGCCGGCAACTCGTTTCCGGAAAATGCTTTCACAATCCGCACTTTCCTGTCCCCGCTCTTAAAGCCTTTAAGCCTTACAGTCTTATTTTCGCTTTCGCCACCGCCGCCGCCCCACACAAGGCTTTCACCGTCCACGTTCATCCGAGTCCCGCTTTCGATAAAAACCCCGGCCCCATCAGACACGAAAAACCGGCCGGCAAAGGCCTCCTGATGCATCGTTGCTGCCGCAGAAGGAATCGCCGCCCATATTGTTAAGAGCGCTATTATCCGCAAATTAACCATTAGTTTCCCGTATTTCATACACTTTCTTTTTGCTGTCTGTCACTATATAAGTGACAAAACAGAGGATAATTTTTGTTTTTTACACTGTAATAAGACTTGTGTGTATAGGGCATTTTTGCCGCTGAAAAGTTATTTTTCAATCACTCAAAACCTTTCGAATCTTAAATCAGGATTTGAAAGGGAAGATTTTTTATTAATTTTTTAAAATAACTGCGATGACGATGAAACGATATTCTTTATGCAATGAATGTTTCTCGACCTGTTCAAACTGTTTGGATACGCCGGAGGATTATTTTGAGTTTGTTGAAACCCGCCGAAACAGCCATACAAGGCTGCATCCGAAAGGCGTTGCTCTCGCCTGCCTGATAAAAGGCGAGATTGATATTTCTTTCGAGGACAGCGGAATACGAAGAATTACGGCAAACAGCCTTTTCGTAATTCATCACGGCAATTTTTCTTACCGCTCAATCGAGGACAGCGGCCTGCTGTGTTTTTACCTGAAAAAAGAAATGGAATTCTGCGGTGAGATGCGAAAAAAAATCATCGAAAAACCGCAAAAAATTGACAGAAACGAAACTGTCGTGCTTGAAATGAACGGTTTAGTCCGCGATGCAATATCAAGGTTTTTAACAGCAACCGCCGAAGGTATTCGATGCAAAATTTACGTCAATGCCTTTGTTACTCAACTGATTACATCGTTGCCAATGTTTGTTGCAAGCGAACAGTTGCAACTGTTTTACGCCCATCTCTGCTGCTCCGATTCTGCTCGAATAATTTTTGACAGCAATTTCCGCGCAAAAGTCCTCGAATTCCGCAATAAAGTATTTACAATAAAAGAATTTGCCGGCCTTATGAATATGAACAGGGAAACTTTCCGCAGCAATTTTGTCCGAATATTCGGCATCTCGCCAAAAACTTGGATTCTTTACGAACGGAAACGCCTTATTTACCGCGAATTGACGGAAGGAAACAAAAATGTCCTCGAAATCGCCGAACTTGCAGGTTTTGCCTCGGAAAAGCAGGTGTTCAAGTTCTCTAAAAATATTTTTGGGGAAACTGCATTTAAAATCAGATTTGGCAAAAAAGACGGAAAATAAACCGCCGGAATCATATTTATTTGCAAATTGACACTTTATTTTTGCATTTTGACACTGACAGAGCGATAATTCTCATTTACCTTTGTGCCGTGATTGAAAAGTAACAATTGTGGTTTTATCCTCTGTTTTGTCACTTATATAGTGACAAACGTTTTGTGCAAAGATACAGTTATTTTTTAAAATACGCAATATTTGACAAATATTTTATCATTTTTTCAATTTTTCATTGTAAAATATATTGGAAATTGCGTAATTTGCCTGCGCTACTGCTCCCGAATTCATCATATCAAGGTAAATCTGCGTGGTTTTTTCGCTGCAATGGCCGAGCGATGCCGATATCGTGCTTACGGGAATATTATTATTGTAAGCCGCAGAAGCCCAGGAGTGCCGCGCAACGTGCGTCGATACCGGCTTTTCCAGTCCTGCCGTCCGGCAAACTGCCTTCAACCTACGGTTCTGGTTAGTAAGCGCAACAGTATATTTGCGGTACTCGTCCCTGCCATCCTTTACGTCCTTCACAAAAGGAAAAACGTAAGGCGAGTCGTGCGTTTCAGCGGCGAAACAGTCCATAATCCGGCGCATCGGCTCGGTCAGGAAGACAATGACCTCTTTCCCTGTCTTCCGCCGTCGGTAAACGAGGGCGGCATCGCCGACGACTGCCGTCTTTTTCAGCAAAACCGCGTCGGCAAAGGGCATCCCCTGGGCAAAAAAGCAGAAAAGGAACAGCAGCAGGGCGTTTTTTTCTTCGCGGTTTTCAAAACCGGTTTTACTTTTTTTCTTGTCTTTGCAGTTCCTATTATCATTAACGACCTTCTTGTCCTTACAGTCCTTACAAACTTTCCCGTTTTTAAAGTCTTTAAGTTCTTCCCCAACAGCCTCCACCATCTTATGGATTTCCACCTCTTCCAAAGCCCGCTTGGCTGTCTTGGCAACGCCGGTGAAAACCCCGCTGAAAGGGTTTACAGTGCTGTCGGCAACAAAAACGCCGGCTTTCGCGCCCTTGTTGTAGATTGCGCGGATATTGCGCACATAAAACGAGGTTGTGTTTAGCGCAAGGCAGCCCGCCTGCATCCAGAGTTCAAAGCCTTTCATCGCATCGTAGCAGATGTCGCCGAAATCGGCTTCGCGGCCAAGGAATGTGCTTAATTTGTTGAATGCCGACTGGTAGGCGCGGGCTGTCCGGTAGCGGCCTGCGGCGGTCAGTTCTTGAATTTGGGTTTCCGTAAATGTTTTTAAGTTTTCCATTTCTGTAAATTTTAAGATTAGACATTATTATAATTTATAACAAATTTACAGAGAAAAAAGTTTATTTTTCTGCTAAAAAAATGGGAAAATTGTTGCAGATTTAAAATTTCATTTTTTGACCTGAAATTTTGCGAAAAAAAGGAAAATATTTCGTACCTTTGCGCCCGTTTTTATAACATAATGCTAATAATTTAACATATTTTGACATGTTTACTTTGATGATTGTAGTCTTCGTTATAGGCTACGCATTTATTGCCTTGGAGCATCCGCTGCATATCAACAAATCGGCAACGGCTCTGCTGCTCGGAACAATTATGTGGTTGCTCTTTTCGCTGGGCGACCCCGCTTCGTTTCCTGCATTTGCCGATTACCAGGCCTATTTGCAGCAGCATCCCGAAGCGACGTTTATGGAATGGATGACTCATGTCCCTCTGATTGAGCATCTTGGCGAAGTCGCCGAAATTCTTTTCTTCCTGATGGGAGCAATGACAATCGTTGAAATTGTCGATAGCCACGGAGGTTTCAGAATCATCACAGACCGCATCAAAACAACGAAAAAATCAAACCTGCTGTGGATAATCAGCATTATTACGTTTTTTATGTCGTCGGTACTGGACAATCTCACAACCTCTATCGTAATGATAGCCCTGTTGCGGAAACTGATTGGCGTGAAAAAAGACCGCTGGTTCTTTGCAGGTATGGTCATTTTGGCCGCCAATGCGGGCGGAGCGTGGTCGCCGATTGGGGACGTAACAACCATTATGCTCTGGATTGCGGGAAAAGTTTCGTCGTTCCACATTATCGAAACAACTTTCCTTGCGAGCGTCGTTTCGATGATTGTTCCGCTGTTAATCCTGTCGTTCACGATGAAAGGCGAAATCGAGCGTCCAAAGGCTGCCGAAGCGGAAGCCGCATCAGCCGACGTTAATCGCAATCAACGCCTGCTCGTTTTCCTGCTCGGCGTGGGAGCGCTGATTTTCGTGCCGATTTTCAAGACAATAACTCACTTGCCACCTTACCTTGGAATGTTGGGCGGGCTGGGCGTCCTTTGGGTTGTTACCGGATTTATGCACAAACGCCTTCCCGAAAAACAGGCCAGCCGCCTGTCGGTCAGCCATATATTGAGCAAAATCGACGTTTCGAGCATCCTGTTTTTCCTCGGAATATTGATGGCCGTAAATGCGCTGCAAACCTGCGGGCAACTCGGAATGTTGTCCCAATCGCTCGACAAAATACCGCTTGGCGAGCCGAGCAAATATTATATGATAACATCCATCATCGGCGTCCTGTCGTCGGTCGTCGATAACGTGCCTCTCGTGGCCGGAGCGATGGGAATGTACAGTTTCCCGATTGACCATTATTTCTGGGCTTTCCTCGCTTATGCGGCCGGAACAGGCGGAAGCATCCTGATAATAGGCTCCGCAGCCGGAGTTGCCGTTATGGGAATGGAAAAAATCGATTTCATCTGGTATCTGAAAAAGATTTCGTGGCTTGCTTTAATCGGCTATTTAGCCGGCTGCGCAACCTACATCGTTCAGGAATTTGTGATGGCGGCTATTTGATTTACCGCACTATCACAGGTTTTTTGAACTTTTTCACAATACCTTTCATATCATATACTTCAAGGTAAATGATATAAACGCCCGAAGGGAGGCTCCTGCTGGAACCTCCCTTTCCGTTCCAGCGCAGGTCGCCTTCGGCGCCGAGCAGTTCGTTATTGGCGACTATGCTTACGGCGCGTCCCTGCATATTGTAAATCATTGCACGGCAGCGGTATCCGGGCTGGTCGAGCCGGTAATGAATCAGGTATTCGCCCGCCGTAAATTCGGGATAAATAATTTCGATGTCGTTGATTCCGCTGCCGTCGGACTGCTGCGAATTTTTGTAACCCGGAGTGCCGAACCCGCTGCCCGACGAGGCTGAACGCCAGTTTGAAGGTTCGCTTGCCGGAACGTTGAAATCAACTCTTTCGAGCGAAATGCCTTTTTTGTTGCTGACGCCCTCGCTGTGCATATTTTCGTTGTAGGCAAACTCGTCGAGAATTTCGCCCGACTTGTTGTTAGCCAGCACGATACAGCCCGATTCGTTGTTCAAAGCCGGCACAACCGGAAGTTCGAGAAACAGCGCATCGTCTATGCAGTTGAAAAACGAGCAAACCAAATCGCGATGTTCGGTAACGACGGCATATTGCTCCGGTTCAAGCAGTTGCTCGCTCTCGGACAGGACGTAAAGTTTGTTCAGGCTGCCGTCGGAGGCTTTCCGCGTGGCAATGCTGATGCTGCGTAAGTCGATGGTTTTCTGCGAGTTGTTGTAAATCTCGACATATTCGTCGCCGCCGGTCGGAGGGTTGAACATCACTTCGTTGATGATTACGTCGCCCGCTTCCGCGCCTTCGATAATGGGATTTCCGCTCTGCTCGTCGTCGCGCAGTTCACGAACGGTAATGTCGTCGAAATAGAAAAGCGTGCTGCGGGTAGTCGTGAATACGCAAGCCAGTCCAAATGCCTTTGCCTGAAAGGTTTCCGCGATTTGGCAGGAGCCTTCTTCCGTATAATCGCTTTCACCGTCGAGGCGCGAGTAAAGGGTGCATTTGCCGGAACGGTCGAGAGTGAGTTTGACTTGCACCGCAACTGTCGATAAATCAAGGCGTTTGGTAGTTCCTTCAATCAGCACTTTGTTTGTGCTGCCCGCTTTTTGCTGCACAAGACTGACGTTTTTGTTTGTGTAACCGACGCGGATAAAGAGGCCGTTAAGGTCGCCCGCAAGGTCGTCTTCATCGCTGATAATGAAGATTTTAGCATAGTTTTGGTTTGTGGGGTTAAATCCCATTTTGAGCCAAAACTCCCAGTAGCCGTTTGCCGAAATGCTCGACGCAGTGCGGAGTTGAGCAGGCGACGCCAAACCCGATGCGTTCAGTTGAAGTTGCAAATCGGAATTTACGATGAACTTTTCGACGTCGCCCGCCCACTCAACTTGTCGTGGAGCAGAGGCCGTTCCGCAGAACTTTCCGTCGCTAAAATTTTCCGAAATCTGTGAAAAAGCGCAGATATTCGAGAAAAAAAACAGGCCAAAAATAATATTTTTCATACAAAAAAGTAATAGGTCTCAAAAATTTAGTTAATTTTGCACGCCCGAAATGCGATTTTTTCGGATGCATATCAACTGCAAATGTAAGTTATTTTTCGGGAAAAACAAAAATTTGTTATATTTTTTTATAATTATATAAAATGAAGACAGCAATTGTCGGCGTAAGCGGTGCAGTAGGTCAGGAATTTCTGCGAGTTTTGGAACAGCGCAATTTTCCTGCGGACGAACTTGTTTTATTCGGTTCTTCGCGCAGCGCCGGAAAGGAATACACATTTAAGGGTAAACGATACATAGTTAAGGAGTTACAGAAGAACGACGATTTCAAGGGAGTGAAAATAGCCTTTGTGTCGGCAGGAGCGGGAACTTCAAAAGAATTTGCCGAAACCATAACCAAATACGGCGCGATAATGATTGACAATTCGAGCGCATTCCGGATGGACGAAAACGTACCGTTGGTAGTGCCGGAAGTGAATCCGACGGACGCAAAAATCTGTCCGCGGGGGATAATTGCAAATCCCAACTGCTCGACAATCCAGATGGTAGTTGCTTTGAAACCTCTGAACGATATTTCGCCAATCACGCGGATTCACGTGGCTACTTACCAGTCGGCTTCGGGAGCGGGAGCGGCGGCAATGACCGAATTGCAGGAGCAGCACCGCCAAATTATCCAAGGCGAAGACCCCAAAGTGGAAAAATTCGCTTATCAACTCGCTTTCAATGTGATACCGCATATCGACGTATTTCTCGAAAACGGCTATACAAAAGAGGAAATGAAGATGCACAACGAAACGCGCAAGATTCTTCACTCGCCGGTGGAGGTCAGCGCTACCTGCGTGCGTGTTCCGGCTCTGCGTGCTCATTCCGAGGCTGTTTGGATTGAAACAGCCCGCCCGATTTCGGTAAAAGAGGCCGTAGCCGCCCTCGAAAAGGCTGACGGAGTGGTAGTTATCGACAATCCGGCCGAGAAAAAATATCCGATGCCGCTCTTTGCCGCCTCGACCGACCCTGTTTATGTAGGCCGCATCCGTCAGGATATTGCCAATCCTAACGGCCTGTCGTTCTGGTGCGTAGGCGACCAAATAAGAAAAGGAGCCGCCCTGAACGCCGTTCAGATAGCGGAATATCTGATTAAGGAACAGGCTCTGTAATAATTATTTACCTATATACCGCCCCAAGTGCGGAGGTTGATTGTAAGCCACGTTTTGAACTGCTATTCCAAGGCGGTAAATGTGGTCGCTCATCAGCGTAACCATACGGATTTCGGAGGGGATGACGGTCGTAAAAATCATCAGTTCGTCGGGATTTTCGCGGTTGTAATAAATCGCTTCTTCGCGCCAGTCGCCAAACAGGTCGGCGCTCAAACAGGGATTGTTTTTCGTGCCGTTGATTGCCGATGCTCCGAAATCCCGGAAATCGACCAACAAATCGGTCCCGTCGCCGTTCCATTTTGTTATTTTTGTGCCGTCCAAAAGTTCATCCTGAACATCGCCGTCCCAATAAATCCTGAAATTTGTGGAAGGTTTTCGGGTAGAAATCACTTCGCCGCGGATGTTGTAAACGCTGTCGGAAGCCGCGCTCCAAAACTCGAAACCGCGGTGGCGCGGATCAATGTCGGCGGCAAGACCGCGGCCTACGTCGATAGTCGTAGGCCGGCCGAAAAGCAGTTGGCCGGTGCGGGCGTCGCGAAGTTCCACTCCCGCCGGACTTGGGCGGTTCTCGTGAACGTCAAAAAATTCCAATCCCGGACGGTCGGGGTCGAGGTCGGAAAGATGATGTGCGTCGCCGTGTCCAAGCCCTGTTGAATACAGCAAACGGCCGTTGTCGTCGATAGCCGCTCCGCCGTAAATTATCTCGTCGCGTCCGTCGCCATCCACGTCGGCTGCCGCGATGCTGTGATTTCCCTGTCCGTAAGCGGTTTTCAGTTTATCGCGGCTGTCGCCTGTGTCGTAAACCCAGCGTTTTTTCAGTTTTCCTTTTTTGAAGTCCCAGGCAGCAATGACGGCGCGGGTGTAGTATCCGCGGCACATCACGAGCGAGGGATGTTTGCCGTCGAGATAGGCGATGCAGGCAAGGTATCGCTCCGAGCGGTTGCCTCTGTCGTCGCCCCAGACGGTTTTCGGATTTTCGCCCCGCGGAGGTTCGTATGGAACGGTTGAGATTTCCGCGCCGGTCAATCCGTTGAAAACTGTCAGATATTCAGGGCCTTGCAGGATATGGCCGTTTTCGTCGCGGTAATCGGCCTTGGGGTCGTCGTTTCCGAGAATTACCGCTTTGCCCTGTCCGTCGATGGTTCCGGGAGCGGTTTTGCAGGCAATTTCTGCCCGTCCGTCGCCGTCGAGGTCGTAAACCATAAACTGCGTGTAATGCGCTCCGGCACGGATATTGCAGCCGAGGTCGATTCGCCAGAGGCGGGTTCCGTCAAGTTTATATGCGTCGAGGAAAACATTGTCGGTCAATCCGTTATGCGAATTATCGCGGGCGCGGGCATTCCACTTCACGACAATTTCGTATTCGCCGTCGCCATCCAAATCGCCGACGCTGCAATCGTTAGGCAGATATTGAAACATTCCCTGCGCTTCGGGACGCTGCATTTTTATCGTCAAATACGGCTTAATCCATGGTTTTACGGGCTTTGAAGCCGTCTTATCCGCTTTCGAAGCGGTTTTTACCAAATAAGTATCTTCTGCCGAAGCGAGGCTGTCGAGGAAGCATGTTGCGCCTGTAAGCGGATGATTATTAAGCAATACGCCGTTTTTAAAGATATTGAAAGCCAAATCAGGCGCTTCGTTGCCGAGAAGCCGCCATGACAGGAAAACTCCGTTTTCGGTATTGACTGCGACAAGGCCGCGGTCAAGTTTTTCGGCTTGTGTTGCCGAATTTAATAAAACGCTGTGTGTAAGCGCAATAAGAAGCAA
The DNA here is from genome assembly GCA_031272085.1 of Dysgonamonadaceae bacterium. Taxonomy (GTDB): domain Bacteria; phylum Bacteroidota; class Bacteroidia; order Bacteroidales; family Azobacteroidaceae; genus Azobacteroides. The sequence continues at coordinate 9,879 of JAISUN010000073.1, forward strand.
GAATATGTTTTTCATCGTTCAATTATTTTAGGATTTGCAAAAGTAGTAAAAATTCTTTTAATTTCCGCCCCGTCCAAAAACGCTCAAAGGCAGCCGTTTCCCGGAACGGTCGGCCAGAAACAGTTCGCCGTAATCAATATTTTTCAATTTCGGAAAATAATCGCGAAGCAGGTTCTCGGCTATCAGCGAAGAAAATCCCATGGAATATAGATTCAGAACGCAGAAAAACCGCTGTTCGTCGGCTATTTGGGCGCAGGCATCCATCAACTCGGCAATTCGCTCTTCCAGCACCCATTTTTCGCCTTCCGGCCCGCGTCCGTAAGCCGGAGGGTCGAGGATTATGCCGTTGTAGCGGTTGCCGCGCCGCGCTTCGCGTTTCACAAATTTCAGTGCGTCTTCGCACATCCATCGGACGTCGGCTAATCCGGAGGCTTCCATATTTTCGCGCGACCAGGTCAGCACCTGTTTTACCGAATCGACGTGAGTAACGTCCGCCCCGGCAGCCCGCGCCGCAAGGGAAGCCCCGCCGGTGTAAGCAAAAAGATTTAATATTTTCGGAAAATTTACGCCGAGAGAAAGAACAGAATCGTAGATAAAATCCCAATTCGAAGCCTGTTCAGGAAATATTCCGACATGCTTAAAAGCCGTCAGCCCAAGGCGGAAACGCAGGCGCATATCTTTGTAAACGTAAGAAACGAACCACTGTTGCGGCATTTTTGGCTTCAAAATCCACTCGCCGCGTTCGTTGCCTTCGGTTCCGAATTTGCCTTTTTCTTTTTTGAACCAAGCGTCGGCATTATTCCAATCCCGCTCCGTAAGCGACTTTTGCCAGACAGATTGAGGTTCGGGACGGCGCAAAACATATCGCCCGAAGCGTTCAAGTTTTTCATAGCCTCCGGTATCAATCAACTCATAATCAGGCCAAGATGAAGGACTTAACAAATTCATATTTTTTTCGGCAAACGGGTTAAATACAGTATGAAATGAACAGCAGCGAACGCAATCAGAAACAAGGTAAACAGGTAAGGTTTGTCCCAGCCGATATTAGTTTGATGCAGAACGGCAAAGACGGCAAGGAACAGCGCAACGCCCATTCCGATGAACGACAGCGGTTTATTCTCGTTTTTCGCGCCAAGTTTGCTGTGTTTAGAGCCGTAGAAGAAATAAATATCGTGTCCAATTAACATCCACAAAATCAGGCGAACCCAAGTGTCGAATGGCAGGAAAACCATCATGAACAGACAGATTGCGATACCGAGAATGGGGACGACAGGCACCCATGGAGTTTTGAAGGCTCTCGGTGCATCGGGCATCTTTTTCCGCATCACCCAAACGCCGGTACAGACGATGATAAAGGCAAAAAGAGTGCCGATACTCGTCAATTCGCCCGCAACCCGCGCCGGAACAAACATTGCCAAAACGCTGACAACTACAAGGAACAGAATATTGCACTTGTAAGGCGTCCTGAATCGGGGATGTACCTGCGAAAAAAGTTTCGGCAACAGTCCGTCGCGGCTCATCGAGTAAAAAACCCGACTCTGGCCGAGCAGCATAACTAAAATTACCGACGAATATCCGGCCAAAATTGCTAACACTATCGCCTTGTTCAGCAGGGGATAAGCCGGTTTTACCACTCCATCGACGACCGGCCCCATATTATCAATCGCAATGGCGACGGGCGCAATGCCTGTGCTGCCCTGAAAATCGCGGTAGTTGGCAACTCCGGTCAGCACGTGTGAAAACAGTATGTAAAGAATGGTGCAGATAAAAAGCGAGCCGAGAATGCCAATCGGCATATTGCGTTTCGGATTTTTGGCTTCCTGTGCAGCCGTGCTGACCGCGTCGAATCCGATAAAAGCGAAAAATACTATTGCCGCCGCACGCATTATCCCGCTGAATCCGAAATATCCCCATTCTCCCTGATTCTCAGGAATATAGGGGACATAATTTTCTGATTTAATAAATTGCCAGCCAATCGAGATAAAAACTATTACTACTGCGACTTTCAGCAGCACCATAGCGGTATTGAAGCGCGAACTGCCTTCGGTGCCGCTTATCAGCAGCGAACTCAATAAAACTACGACCAAAGCCGCCGGCAAATTGACCAATCCGCCGTCGGCAGGACAGGCCGTAAGCGCCGTCGGCAGAACAATATTGAAATCATGCAGAAATTTTACAACATATCCACTGAAACTGATGCTCACCGTAAGCGCTCCAACCGCATATTCAAGCACCAAATCCCAACCGATGACCCACGCGATGAACTCGCCCAGAGTGGCATAAGAATAGGTGTAGGCGCTGCCCGCAATAGGGAGCATCGACGCAAACTCGGCATAACAGAGGCCTGCAAAACCGCATCCGGCAGCCGCAATCAGGAACGAAATAGTAATCGAAGGCCCGGCGTAAGTTCCGGCGGCAATCCCCGTGATGGAAAACAGACCGGCGCCGATGATAGCGCCCAGTCCGAGCGCAATAAGTTTGTAGGCGCCCAGAGTTTTTTTCAAGGTATGCGTCCCTTCTTCTTTCGATTCGGACAAAAGAATATCCAGGGGTTTTCTTTGAAAAATCTTCATTTGCTTGCAATTTATTAGAATATTGCCGACAAAGATAATAAATGTTTATTTTATAAACAATTTTTTCTTAACTTTGTAGCGCAAAATATGTAATATGAATACTTACTCGCTACTAAAATTAAACCGTTTTATAAAAAGTCCTATGCTTAAAGGCATCGGCGTTTGGGGATTATATATCCTTAAAAAGCCCTGCCTTGCAGTTTTTCTCGACCCTGTTTTGGGCTGCAATTTGCGATGCCAAATGTGCTATTTCAGTAATGAAGAAGTGCGGAAAAGCCGTCGCGGAAGGCTTTCCGAAGAAGATTTGCCACTGATAGCCAAGGCGTTTTTCCCCGATGCGCTGAAACTGCAAATCGGTTGCGGAGCCGAACCCAGCCTGTTTCGCCACAATGTCGAAATAATCCTCCTCGCCAAGCAGTACAAAGTTCCTTACATTTCTTTTACGACAAATGGCAATTTGCTTGATTCAGAAGATATTAGAGCCTTGCTCGAAGCCGGTTTGGACGAGTTCACAATCAGCCTTCACGGAGTGAACCGCAGTAATTACGAATACCTGATGACAGGTGCATCTTACGACAAATTTATAAGCGTTCTCGAAATTTTGGCCGACCTGAAACAGGATTTTCCAAATTACAAACTCCGCCTGAATTTTACCGTTAATGATTTGAATATCTTCGAATTGGAAAAGTTTTTCGACGTTTTCGGACGTTTTCCAATCGACATCCTGCAAATGCGCCCGGTTCAGGATATTGGCGGCAAAGTCGGGGAAATCGCTTGCATAGAAACGTTTAACGCCACATTTAACCGTTTGAGCATTATGTTTAAAGAAGAATGTTCCATGCGCGGGATTTTGTACATTGCCCCCGGATATTTAAGCAGCGTAAAGAAACTTAACAAGAACAGCAGCATACTCGAATCGACATACTGCTACCTCTCGCCAAAACATACTTGGGAAGACATGGATTGGCGTAAAGAAACATTCCGGCAGTTCAGCAAGCGCACGAACTACGGATGGCGGCTGTTCAGGGGCATTTTCAGCAAAAAGACCTTTACAGGCGACAAATTGAATTACGAACTAACCTAAACGCTTGACGCTTACACGTTTACCTGTACGACAAGATATTTTGTCAAACTCCAAAACAGCGTCGGGTTCGTGATTGTCAGTTGAACCTGTCCGGTCGGGTCTTGCGTAAATTCGTAGGAGCCGTCGGGATGAGCCGAAATGAGTTTTCCTTTCTTGGCGTAAAGCCGTATGTTCTGCAACTTGTTGAAATCGCGGACTTTAATGAAATAATTTTTGTTGAAGTTCGGGCCTAATTTGCCGTCAACCAAAATATTCTGGTCTTTCAACTCTTTTGAGGTTCCGAAGCAGTAAAAGACGGTGTTGATTTCGGTTTGCTGCTGCTGGATTGTTTCCTGCTGGCTGGCCGACTGGGTTTTCAGCGATTGAACGTCGTTCGAGAGATTTACCACATTTTGGTTTAACTCGCTGATTTGCTGGTCTTTTTTCTTCAATTCCTCGTTCAGGGTAACGAGCGCCATAGTCTTCTGGTCGAGTTCTTGACGCATATTGTTTACCATCTGTTGGAGTTTGTCCGACTTGATAGCCGACGATTTCAGCCGCGATTCGAGGTCGGCGATTTTTTCCTTGTTTTTGTTCAGCGTTTCAGTAACGAACTGCATATCGGCGCGGACTTTTTCCTTTGTCGAAGGCGTCATTTCGCCCGTGGAGCCGGATTGAACGGCAAGGTAGTTTTCAGCCGATTTGATGCTGTTGAAATTTTCCTCTACCTCGTTCAGGATAGAGAGGATTTCGTCGAGGTCGCCTTGATTTTTAGCGTTAGCAATCGCAAGGGAATCGTTTCGCGCCAGAAGGGCTTTGTATTCCGACGAATTTTTAACGCAGGACGTTAAACAAAGCGTAACAAAAATACCGAATAATAATACCTTTTTCATTTTTTTTAAATATTAATTAATAAATTGTTGATATTCAATCTTTTCCTGATACAACGACTACAAATTCGCCCCGCGGGGCGTTTTGCGTAAAATGTTCTATCAGTTCTTTCAAACTGCCCCTGACCGTCTGTTCGTGGAGTTTTGAAATTTCCCGCGAAACGGAGGCTTTCCTGTCATCCCCCAAAAACTGTGCCAACTGCGTCAGCAATTTCAGGATTTTGAAGGGCGATTCGTAAAAAACCATTGTCCGCCGCTCTTCGACAAGTTCTTGAAACCGGCTTTGCCGCCCCTTTTTCGGAGGCAAAAAGCCTTCAAAAACGAAACGGTCGGTCGGCAATCCCGAATCGACAAGCGCGGGAACGAAAGCCGTCGCGCCCGGAAGGCACTCAACCTCAACGCCTTTGGCCACACATTCGCGGACAAGCAGAAATCCGGGGTCGGAAATACCCGGAGTGCCGGCGTCGGATACGAGGGCTGCGCTTTCGCCGCTGCTGATGCGCTCTGCAATGCGTTCGACAGTCTGGTGTTCGTTGAATTTGTGGTGCGAAATCATCTTGTTTTTTATGTCGAAATGTTTCAGCAAAACGCCCGTAGTGCGCGTGTCTTCGGCCAACAGAAAGTCCACTTCGCGGATTATCCTGACGGCGCGGTAGGTCATATCTTCCAGATTGCCGACCGGAGTTGGAACTAAATAAAGTTTGTTTTCCACGCTTGCAGTTTTTAAGTGAACCGTTGGTTCAGGAGTTCCATAAAAGCCCGGCCTGCTTCGCTTTCCCATGAAATGGGAAATTGGCTGTCGAGGTAATCCAGAGTTTCCTTGACGGAATTAAAATCGTTGATTTTCTGCACTGCTCCGTCCATAGCGCGGGCGTCGCCGCCGAAAATGTCGCGCAGAAACATAAAACGATGATTCAGAGTGATAGACTGCCCGAAATCGGAGTAGATTTTCCGCACTATTTTGTCGCCGAAAAATGCGGGTTGAGTTGCGGGCAGGCTTTTGGCCTGTTCGGTTTTCAGGCGGTTCAATCCTGATTTCAGGCGGTTCAGAATTTCTTCCGAATCGCTGAAAAAAGTTGCGGGAATTGTTTCCGAATCCCCTGCTTGCCGGAATTTATCGTTCAAAACGCGAATCTGTTCCAGACAATCTTCTATTTCCTGTCGAAAATTCATTTTCCGTAACCGAATTTCGGTACAAATGTAAGCAAAAAATTGAAATTATGTAGTTTCCAACAAATCTTTTGCAGGATTTACTAAAAAAATTCTTTCCGTAGCGCGTGTAAATGCCGTATAAAGCCAGCGGTAGAAGTCGATTCCGAGATATTCCTGCGGCACGTATGAAATGTCAAGGAACACGTTTTTCCACTGTCCGCCCTGCGCTTTGTGGCAGGTTACGGCGTAGGCGTATTTTACTTGAAGCGCGTTGAAATGCGGATTTTCTTTTATCTGTTTCATCTTTTCGCGGCGTTGCGGAACGTCTTCGTAATCTTCCAAAACGCTGTAAAACAGTTTGTCGCTCATTTCTTTGGGCAGGGCCGGGGAATCGCTTTGCAGGGTTTCCATCAGGATTTTCACTTCCAATTCAGCGTCGTAGTCGGGGAAACGCGCCAGAACGTCGCAAAAACGGAAGCCGTAAAGTTCCTGTTCGCGGCGGACGCGGACGACTTCCATAAGTTCGCCGTTAGCGATGAATCCCAATTTTTCCTCGTTTTTAGCCCAGAAATAATTGTTTTTGGCAATCATCAGCAGGTCGCCTGTCGAGAGTTCTTCTTCCCGCATCAGCACGCGGTTTCGGATGCCGTTGTTGTAGATTCCGGCGCGTTTGTTGGAGCGGGTAATCACGGTCGTTTCTTCCATCCCGTCGCGACTGTAAGCCGATGCAATGGCCTCAATCAGTTCGTCGCCGCCGATTTTTATCACGTCGGGAAAGCCTGCTATCCGGATTTTCGGGAAGAGGCCGGTCTTGTTTTCGTTCATAGCCTGCCGCAGAAGCGTGGCGTTCATCAAAATTCCCGATTCTTCGGCCTGCCGGACTACCTGCGTGAGGGTGATTTCACGGACTTCGAGGCCGTAGCCTTTCAGCGTTTCAGCGTCCAATGCCGGGCTTTCGGCCTGCGAAACCGGGGGCAACTGCGCCGAATCGCCGAGCAAAATCAGGCGGCAGCCGTCGCCGCTGTAAACGTAGTGAATCAGGTCGTCGAGCAGGCGGCCGGAGCCGAAAGCGGAATCAAGGCCGTCGTTTGAAATCATCGAGGCCTCATCGACAATGAAAAGCGTGTGTTTATGCAGGTTGTCGGCCTGCACATATCCGCCCGGCTCGTTGGAAAAAATCTTTTGACGGTATATTTTTTTATGAATTGTAAAGGCATTTTGGCCGGCGTAGGAAGCAAATACTTTGGCTGCCCGGCCGGTGGGAGCCAGAAGTATTGCTTTCTGTTTCAGTTCGTTAATGGTTTTGACCAAGGCTCCGGCGAGCGAAGATTTTCCGGTTCCGGCGTAACCTTTCAGCAGGAAAAGGGCGTCGTTGTTGCGGCTGAACAGGAAATCGCTCAATTTTTCCAAAGCCTGCAACTGTTCGCCGGTCGGCTCGTAAGGAAAATTTTGTTTTATCCGCTCCGAGAAAAAGGAATTATTCATAAAAAAACTTCGTTCAAAAACTGACCGCCAGCGGCGTTTTCAGGCTTTCGGCGAAGCGCGTCATATAAATATCGAAACTCATCAGGTCGGAAAAACCGTATTGCGACCAGCCGAAACCGGTGTAATAAACCATCGGCTTGCCCGGCTCGTACTTTGTTACAGCCAGATTGTGGGCGTGAGTTTCGGGCTTTTTCGTTATCGGATTTATGACCGTATAACGGTTTTCGACAGTGCGGTCAATTCCGCTCGGAATAAGGACTCCCATAAAAACGGCTCCCGCGTTCGGCGAATCTTCCTGATACAGCAAATAATTATTGTCGGCCGAAAAGACGTTAACATTTCCGCCCTCGCGCAAGGCAATTCCTGCTGCAACGGGAATCTCGCTGCCTGTGCCGTATTCCTGAACAACCTTGGTCAGTTGCGAACCTGCGTCGAGCGAAAATGTGCGGCTTTCGGAAAATGTTTGTCCGTCAACCGTTATGTCATTGTAAATCAGGCGAAAAGTGAGGCGAAGAGGCCCGTTTTCAAGCACTTCCTGCGAAACAAAATTTTCGTTCAGCCAGAGCGTGTCTTTCACAAAAGGAGCCATCGCGCCAGCGCCCAGCGAGCGGCCTACTTTGTAGTCGTCGAGGCCTTCGCCGTGGTCTTCGTGATAAGACTGTTCGCCGGCCAAATCTTTCTTGTACCACTCGTCGATAACGAGTTTCGGAGTTTTCTTGTACCATGCGTCAATCCCGTTGCTCGGCCCGTCGATTGGAACGAGGGCGTGGCCGTAGATGCGGAAAGCGACGCGGTCGTTTTCCCACGCGAAATCGTCGTAACGTTCCTTGATGAAACGTCCGTAAACCTGCGGTTTAAATTCCAGAGGTTCGCCTTTCACGATGGAATAGACGGCTGTTCCGTGCGCTTTCAGTCCGGACTGGAAAATCAGTTTGCCGTCGAAAGTCGTTTGAGCCGGAACTGCTTCGGCAGCGGAATTTTTAACTATATAAGTTTCGCCGTCGGACAGGGGCAGTTTTGCCGAAATGTCGGCAGTCGGAATTTCGACCATTTCCGAAATACGGTCAAAATCGCTCGGATTCGTTATTTTAACCCTTATCTGCGCGGGTTTGGAGCAGGACGCCAAAAATCCTGCGATACAGAACAACAAAAAGCATTTTTTCATCTTATTATTTATTTAAGTTTATCAGCCGTGAAAGTATCCATATCGTCGTAGTCGAGATTTTCGCCGCACATTGCCCAGATGAAAGTATAATTGCTGGTTCCGGCGGCCGAATGTATTGACCACGAGGGAGATATGACAGCCTGCTCGTTGCCCATAAAAATATGGCGGGTTTCCTGCGGCTGTCCCATAAAGTGGCAAACTGCCTGTTTTTCAGGCACTTTGAAATAGAAATAGGCTTCCATCCGCCGCGAGTGGGTGTGAGGCGGCATGGTGTTCCAGACGCTGCCCGTTTTCAGTTCGGTAAGCCCCATCTGTAATTGGCAGCAGGGAACTATTTCATTAAGAATCAACTGATTAAGCAAGCGTGCGTTACAGGTTTCCTGCGAGCCGAGGTCGCGCGTCCGCCGCATATTTGCAGTGATTTGCGCAGTCGGATAAGCCGTATGCGCTGGCGAAGATGCGAAATAAAATTTTGCCGGTTTTTCGGCGTTTTTGCTCTTGAAAATCACTTCGCGTGAGCCGCGGCCTACGTAAACCGCATCTTTGTAGCCCATTTCGTAATCTTTGCCGTCAACTGTCAGTACGCCTTCGCCTTCGATGCAGATGACGCCGACTTCGCGGCGTTCGCAGAAATATTCCGAGCGAATCAGGTCAACGGTTTCCAATTTCAGGTTTTCCCGCACCGGCAGCGCTCCGCCGATAATCAGGCGGTCGTTGTGGGTGTAGGTCATCAAAACCGCGTCGGGTTCAAATACTTTTTCAACCAGAAACTCTTTGCGGAGTTGCGTGGTGTCGTAGTTCTTAACGTCGTTGGGGTGAGTTCCCCATCTTTCTTCGATTTTTGTTTTCATTTTTGTATTTGTTTTTTATTATTTTACAATTTGTTTACAATTTGTCGTTGTTTATCGAAATACAGGATTCTTTGCCTTTCATTTGTCTGGCTAATTTGCGTCGAAAGTTTGATTAGCGAATGAATCCAGTTTTTTGTTGTCGCGAAAATTTCGGGGTCTTCCGAGGTTGCCGAAGTCAGCAGGAAAGCCTTAATCATACTGATTTTTAAATTGTCGATTTCAAAGTAACTGTAATTTGTTGTGAGTTCAATGTCGGAAATGTAGATGTAAACAGAATTTCCCGTTTCATCAAATTTTCCTTTGACGGCAAGGTTTTCGATGTAGTCGATTATCTCAAACAACTCTTCTTTAATGCTTTCGACTTCGTAAGGGTTCAGGAGGCGTATGTCCCTGAAATACTTTATGTTGTTCACAAAATGCTGGAACACGTAATTGTCGAAAACGTAGTGCGAATTTTTGAAATTCTTTGTTTGTTGAAACCGGATGTCGAAGGACTCCGAGGCAAAGTCGGACACTTTAAAGTCGTTGAAATTCAAGGCTTTATTTTTGAAATAAAATGCCCAGTTGAATACGTAGAATTTACGTATTATTGGAAAACCGGAAAAAAACGGCTGCGGAATCTCGTTTGATACCACTCCGGTTTCAGAATGTCGAGATTCCTGCGTCAATCGCAGCATTTCGAGAAATCCCCTGACCATTATTTCGCTGTCTTGGCCAAAGTCAAGGAAATCGGGCAGTTTCATCTGGAAAGGCCTGCTTCTGTTGATTTCAGTCCCGATAATGGTGTCGAGCGAAATGCTGAGTTTTCTTGAAATAATGACAACTTCGTTAAACGTGAACGGCACTTCCTGCCTCAAACGCCGATATACAGCCTCTTTTTCGATGCGGAGGATATCGACAAGGGTCTTTACCATTTGCGAGTTTTGAGGAATCTTTTTGCGGATTTCCTCCATTAATGCGTTGTAAATTTTATCGTCCATAGTAGTCTGTTTTTTTAACTCATTCTTTGTTTGTAGTCTTCGTATCCGAATCGGCGGTAAGTTTCCAAAGTTCCGTCTTCGTGCAGCAAACAGAGGTCGGGATGCGGGATTCCGTTAAACATTGTCGTTTTTACCGTCGTGTAATGAATCATATCTTCAAAAATAATGCGGTCGCCAGCCGCCAGAGGCTTGTCGAAAGTCCAGAATCCGACGTAATCGCCGCTCAAACAGGAGTTTCCGCCAAGTCGATAGACGTTTTTCCCCGAATCGTATTTTTCGCAAATTTCCGCTCCGCGCACAACGGGCTGATACGGCATTTCGAGGCAATCGGGCATGTGGCAGGAAAATGAAACGTCGAGAACGGCCGTTTTTATGCCGCCGCTTTCCACAACGTCAATCACCGTAGAAACTAAAACGCCTGTCTGCCAGACAAAAGCCGCTCCGGGTTCGAGGATTATCTTTAATTTAGGGTATTTTGCTTTAAAATTCTTCAAAAGCGCGATTAAATGCTCAACGTCGTAATCCTTGCGCGTCATCAGGTGTCCGCCGCCCATGTTCAGCCACTTGATTTTCGGGAGCAGGCTGCCGAACTTGGCTTCGACCTGTTCCAAAGTGTGTTCCAGAGCGAAAGACGAGGATTCGCAAAGCGTGTGGAAATGCAGGCCTTCAACGCCTTCCGGCAAATCGCCTCCGAGCGCTTCGCAGGTAAGTCCCAGTCGGGAGCCGGGAGTTGCCGGATTGTAGAGGTCGGTTTCGACTTCCGAATATTCGGGATTAATGCGTAAACCGCAGGAAATAGGGCTTTTATTACATAAAACTTTCGGATAAAAACGCTCGAACTGCGCAAGCGAATTGAACGTGATATGCGAACTGCAATCGAGAATAGTCTGAAAATCCCGCTCGGTATAGGCGGGCGAATATGTGTGGGCTTTCGACCCCATTTCTTCGACAGCCAAACGCGCTTCCCAAGGCGAACTTGCGGTAGAGCAGCCGATATATTCGCGGATAATCGGAAAAGCCTTCCACATCGCAAAAGCCTTGAAAGCGAGGATAATATCAACCCCGGCCCTGTCTTTTACAGAGCGGATAAGGGCAAGATTGCGCCGCAAGAGCGATTCCTCGATTACGTAAGCGGGCGAAGTTATTTCAGAAAAAACTAACATTGTTGTACACGGAACCTATTAAAGAGGCAAAGGTAATAATTTTTGCCGGATAAAATAATTTTTTTCGGAATATTTTGTTTTTTCCAAAAAAAGAAGTATCTTTGCAGCCCGTTTTGGAAATAAAAAAATAAAACAAATATAAAGTTATGAAACGTACATTTCAGCCTCACAACAGGAAAAGAAAGAACAAACACGGATTCCGCAGCAGAATGGAAACCGCTAACGGACGCAGAGTTTTAGCAGCACGCCGCGCAAAAGGCCGTGCAAAATTGACCGTTTCCGACGAATATCACGGATAAAAACGTATTATTTTCCGATATAAAGGGGATAAATCAAAAGTTTATTCCCTTTATTGCGTTTTTTTAACGGCTTTTTCGTAATTTTGTCAAAAAAATATTTTAAGACACAAAAAATATGAATCGAAATTTAAAATTAGGCATCTTCAATCTGCTCGGTTTCGGGTTGGCCATCATCGCGCTGGTTATTGGCGCATACGTTTTCACGAATGTTTACACTCAACACGGCGACGAAGTGGAAATACCTGACGTTAAAGGACTTACAGTATCCAGAGCCGAACCTCTGTTTGCCGCAAAAGGACTGGAATGTGTCGTTACCGATTCTATTTTTTCAAAAACCGACAAGCCCGGCACAATCCTCGAAACCGTCCCTCCGCAAGGCTCGAAAGTGAAAAAGGGCAGGACGGTGCAACTGAAAATCACGTCGTTTACCGCCCGAATGATTGAAGTGCCGGAAATTCACGACACATCCGAACGGCACGCAATGGCTACGCTCCGCTCCTACGGATTTGAGCAGATTAGCGTTAAATCAGTTCCGGGCGTTTACCGCGACCTCGTTATAGGCCTCGAATGTAAGGGAAAACCGGTTGTTGCGGGCGAAAAACTCCCCTCCAATGCGCCGCTCTCGATTTTGGTAAGTTCCGGCGACGGAATGACTTTTTCCGACGATTCGGCTTCGGTCGTACCCTTGGACAGCCCTGAAGAAAACTGGTTCTGACAACACGATGGACGAATATTCGGAAATATCGCCCGAATTGCCTGAAAACAAGGTATTTACGGAAGAAACGGAAGACGAATTTTTCGAGCATTACCGCGTTGTGGCCGACAAGGGACAAACCCCCTTGCGCGTAGATAAATTCCTCGCCGCAAAAATCGAACATTCGTCTCGAAGCCGCATACAACAGGCTGCCGAAGCGGACTACGTGCTGGCTAACGGCCAGCCGGTAAAATCGAATTACAAAGTAAAACCCTGCGACATAATCACTGTCGTGATGGACCGTCCCCGCCGCGGAGTGGAAATCCTGCCCGAAAATATCCCGCTCGACATTGTTTACGAAGACGACGATATAATGGTCATCAACAAGCCCGCCGGAATGGTCGTCCATCCCGGACACGGCAATTATTCCGGCACTCTGGTCAATGCCATTGCGTGGCACCTGAAAGACCAGCCCGATTTCGACGCCAAAGACCCGCGAATGGGGCTTGTACACCGGATTGACAAAGATACTTCCGGCCTGCTCGTGGCCGCAAAAAATTACATCTCGAAAAGCCGTCTGGGAATGCAGTTTTACCTGAAAACCACAAAACGGCTCTACAATGCCCTCGTCTGGGGCGTACTCAAAAACGACGAGGGGCGAATTGAAGGAAATATCGGCCGCGACCCGCGCAACAAACTGATTATGACCGTTTTCCCCGAAGGCGACGCCGGCAAAACCGCCGTAACCCACTATCGAATCTTGGAAAGGCTGACTTACACGAGCCTTGTCGAGTGCCGCCTCGAAACCGGAAGGACGCACCAAATCAGGGTTCACATGAAACATATCGGCCATCCGCTGTTCAACGACGAACGCTACGGAGGCCACGAAATACTGAAAGGAAATCATACCGCAAAATATAAACAGTTCATACAGAACTGCTTCGATATATGTCCGCGTCAGGCTCTGCACGCCAAAACGCTTGGCTTTGTGCATCCGACAACGGGTAAAGAGATGTTTTGGGACAGTCCGTTGCCCGAAGATATGCAAAAGTTAATAGAAAAATGGGAAAATTATGGAAAGTAGCATAAACACCGAATTTGACGATATTCGCCCGTTTCGCGACGAAGAACTTCCGGCCGTTATCGCCCGCCTGCTCGACAATCCGCAGTTCCGCGCCGTTCTCGGATATGTTTTCAAAGGCGGAAATATGCAGGAACTCGAATCTAAAATCCGCAGTTTCAAGACAATACGCGATTTTCAGCACGAATTTGTCAAGCGGAAAGTATTCAGCATCGCAAAGCAGACTTCCGACGGAATAGAATGGGGGGGCGTGGCAAAACCCTCTGCTGACGAGGCTTATACCTATATTTCCAATCATCGCGACATCGTTCTCGACGCTTCGCTGCTCAACGCTTTGCTCGTTGATTTGGGTTGCGAAACCACCGAAATTGCCATTGGCGACAACCTGCTGCTTTTCGACTGGATTGAAGATTTGGTGCGGCTTAACCGCAGTTTTATCGTCCGCCGCGGAGTATCGATTCGCCAGATGCTCGAAGTTTCAAACCATCTTTCGCGGTATATTCATTATGTGGTTGAAAATCAGAAACATTCGGTATGGATTGCCCAACGCGAGGGTCGGGCGAAAAATTCGGACGACCGCACGCAGGAAAGCCTCCTGAAAATGCTGGCTATGGGCGGAAAAGCGAAGGATTTTACGACAAATTTGCAAAGCCTCAACATATTGCCGCTTGCTTTTTCCTACGAATACGACCCCTGCGATTACCTGAAAGCCAGAGAGTTGCAGATGCGGCGCGATAATCCCGATTTCAAAAAAGCGGAAGGCGAAGATTTGCTGAATATGCAAACAGGAATATTCGGGAAAAAAGGCCGGATTTTCGTTCAATTCGGAAAGCCGATAAACAGCGAACTTGCGAAAATTGACCATTCGCTGCCCAAGGGCGAACAGGCCAAACAGGCGGCAGAAATCATCGACCGCGAAATTTTCCTGAATTATCATTTTTACCCCGGCAATTACATTGCTTACGACCGGCTTTGGGGCAATGGCCGTTGCAGCGGCGAATACACCAATGCCGACGTTAAGGTTTTCGACGATTATATCAACCGGCAACTCGGCAAAATTGTTTTGGAAAACCGCGACGAAGAATTTTTGCGCCTGCGGATTCTCGAAATGTACGGCTATCCGGTTAAAAATCAATTATTTGCAAAAGGATTATGAAATCAAGATTTGCCATATTATCACTATTAGCCCTGCTTTTTTCCTGCGAAAACAAGGATTTTGATTACGGTTACGGCGAATATCGCGAAGATTTGGCGGTGGTTTTAGATGAAAACCGCTTCCTGACCGACGACGGCATAACATTGACCCACAGCGGTGGCGCGATAGACAAAGACTACAAAGCGGGCGACCGCGTTTATCTGCACTATTCGCTGCTCAACGGCGAAACAGGCTCCGATTGGACAGTCAGGGTAAACGGACTTTCAAAAATCCCGCTTGGAACGCTGAAACCCGCACAGCCCGAAACGCTCGAAAACCTGCCTGCCGACCCGATTACCCTCGAAAGCGTCTGGATTGGCAGCCGCTACCTTAATATGCAGTTTTATCTTGAATATCATTCTGTTACGCACGAAATTGGCCTGCTTGCCGATTCTGTTTCACTGCAAAACGGCGACAGCGAAATTTATGCTTATTTTAAGCATGACAAACGGGACGACCCCGCCGGCTATCCGACGCGCTCAATCATCAGTTTCGACTTGGAAAAGGCGCTTGGGCAGCCGACCTCAAATAAAAAACTGTTTGTTGTGATAAATACCGATAATTACGGTCGAAAAACTTACGAATTAAATTACTGACAATATGGATAATTACGGATTTTTCAAGGTTGCGGCGGCGATTCCCGAAGTTAAGGTCGCCGATTGCGAATTTAACGGGGAGCAAATCCGGAGACTGCTCCACAAGGCCGAAATGGCCGGAGTTCAACTCGTTTGCTTCCCCGAACTGTCGATTACCTCTTACACTTGCGCCGACCTGTTTTTCAGCGAAACGCTTTTGCAGGAGGCGGAAAAGGCGGTTGCAAAACTGCTTCGCGAAACGGCCGCTTACCGCGCCGCTTTTGTCGTGGGCGCTCCGGTTATGCTTAATTCCAAACTCTACAACTGCGCCGTAATCTGTGCCAGAGGCCGGATTGCGGGGATAGTTCCCAAATCTTTCCTGCCCAATTACAACGAATTTTACGAAAAACGCTGGTTCGAGCCTTGGAAGCGGGAATACAGCATTGTAGAAACAGAATATGCCAATCAGGATACTTTTATCGGCACAACGATGATTTTTCAGGCCGGAAACGCCCGAATTGCCCTTGAAATCTGCGAAGACGTGTGGTCGGTCGTTCCGCCGAGTTCCATTCACGCACAATCCGGCGCAAATATTATCCTGAACCTTTCGGCCAGCGACGAACTGATTGGCAAACAGCGGTATGTGAAATCGCTGCTCGGCCAGCAATCGGCACGCTGTTTGGCGGGCTACGTTTATGCGGCGGCCGGTTTCGGCGAATCGTCCACCGACTTGGTTTATTCGGGCAATGCTTACGTTTACGAAAATGGGAAACTGCTTGCCGAAGCCGAGCGTTTCAGTTTCGGCGAACAGTTGATTATCAGCGATATAGACCTCGATTTGCTGGATTCGGAACGCAAAAAAAATACAACATTCATCGGCTTACCCGATTCGCTCGGCTGCGATTATATTTTCCCGAATTTGCCTTACGAAGAAAAGAAATCCAAGTCGGAAAACTGCGTCTTGCAGCGGACGTTCAATCCTGCTCCGTTTGTCCCGTCAGCAGAGGCTTACGACGAAAGTTGCCGCGAAATTTTCTCGATTCAGGTTGGCGGATTGGCTAAACGTCTTGTCCATACCGGAGCAAAATCGCTTGTGGTCGGCGTTTCGGGCGGATTGGATTCCACGCTTGCCCTCTTGGTATGCGCAAAAACGGCGGATAAACTCGGCTTGCCGCGCACTGTGATTGAGGGAGTTACAATGCCGGGTTACGGCACCAGCGGACGGACTTACAACAATGCCGTCGGCCTGATAAAGTCGATTGGCGCAAATTTCCGCGAAATAAGCATTGTTCCCGCCTGCAATCAGCATTTCAGCGATATTGGCCACGACCCCGAAATTCACGATGTGGTTTACGAAAATACGCAGGCCCGCGAACGCACCCAGATTCTGATGGATTTGGCCAACAAAACAAACGGACTTGTCATTGGCACCGGCGACCTGTCGGAACTTGCGCTCGGCTGGGCGACCTACAACGGCGACCACATCTCGATGTACGCCGTCAATACGGGGATTCCGAAAACTCTGGTGCGCCACCTGATAAAATGGGTTGCCGAAACGCAGGTCAGCGACAACGAACGCCGTATTTTGGCCGATATTATCGACACTCCGGTAAGTCCCGAACTGCTTCCGACCGACGAGAAAGGCCAAATCGCCCAACTGACCGAAGACGTGGTCGGACCATACGAACTGCACGACTTTTTCCTGTTTTATACCCTGCGCTACGGATTTTCGCCAACAAAGATATATTTCCTTGCAAAACAGGCTTTTAACGGCAAATACGACAACGAAACAATCCTGAAATGGATGAAAACTTTTTTCAGGCGCTTTTTCAGCCAGCAGTTCAAGCGCAGTTGCATCCCCGACGGGCCGAAAGTCGGCTCGGTCAATCTTTCGCCCCGCGGCGACTGGCGGATGCCCAGCGATGCGAGCGCAAACATCTGGCTTCGGGAAATTGAAAGCCTGAAACCTTAAAATTTTCTAAAAATGCAGTTTTACCCGCCTGCGATATTGCAATTTCCCATTAAAATTGTAATTTTGCAGGCTGTTACAGAAAATAAAAATTATGACTAATAAACAAGGTTTATGGGTTGGCCTGATTGCCGTTGTGTGCCTCGCTATCGCGGCGCTCGTCTTCGTTTTGCTGCAACAGCGCAGCCAACTGAACGAGATGCAGCAACTGTCGGAACAAAACAAGGAAGAACTTGCCGAAGAATATAACGAACTGTCAATTCAGTACGAAGGCTACAAAAAAACCATAAAAAACGATTCCCTGATTGCCAAACTCGAAGCCGAACAACTGAAAGTCCAGCAACTCGAAGCCGAACTGAAAAAAACAAAATCGACCGACGCAAAACGCATCGGCGAACTGAAAAAGGAACTTGATACGCTCCGGAAAATACTTCGCGAATACGTTCAGCAAATTGATTCATTAAACCGCGTAAATCAACAACTTACGGCGGAAAATCAGCAAATCCGCGGACGCTATCAGGAAGCCTCGCAAACGGTTTCGCAACTGACCGAGGAAAAGGAAAAACTGACCGAAACAGTGCAGTTGGCCTCTAAACTCGATGCGGGAAACATTGTCGTAACCGGACTTACAAATAAGAACAAGGCGACCGACAAAATCAAAAAAATGGTGCAAATCCGCGTCAGTTTTGTGATAAACAAGAATATTACCGCCGTTCCGGGCGAAAAAACGATTTACATCCGCATACAAAAGCCTGACGATGAAGTGCTTACAAAAAGCCGCAGCAACACTTTCGTCTTCGAGGACAAGGAAATCAACTACTCCTCGAAACGCACCATAGAATACGGCGGCGAAGAATTTCCGATGGAAATTTACTGGCCAATAGAGGAATATCTTGCTCCCGGAACATACCGCGTCGATATTTTTGCCGACGGAAACGTTATCGGCCGTAAATCGTTCAAGTTGGAAAATTGATTGATGAGGCCTGAAATTTACCTCATCAGTTCGCAAATAATCCCGTCTGAAAGGAAAATGCCTTTTTTTGTGAGGCGCAAATGCCCGTCTGTCATTGTCAGCAGGCCGCGGGTGATGAATTTACCGGCTTTCGACAGGCAATAATCGGCGGCTGGTTTTCCAAAGAGGGATTCCGCCCCTTCGGGGCTTATGCCTTCGGCCGTTCGCAACCGCGTCATCACAAAATCGTTGTAAGCCGTTTTTTCGTCTATAAGCTCGTAATCTTCGCATCGGCAGCCGGAATTGACTGCATCGACGTATTTGGCGAGCGAAGAGGCGTTCCACTGCCTGCGCCGGCCGTTGTAAGAATGGGCGGAAGCCCCCAATCCTATATAATGAGCGCCGTTCCAGTACGAAGAATTGTGGCGGGAACGGAATCCGGGAAGCGCAAAATTGGAAATTTCGTAATGCTCAAAACCCGCTGCCGAAAGGCTGTCAATCAACATTTCAAACATTGCGAGGCTTGTTTCCTCGTCCGCCGGGCTGATTTTTCCCGCTTGCAGCAACCGGTAAAGCGGAGTTCCCTGCTCGTAAGTCAAATGATATGCCGAAATATGCTGAACGCCGGTATTTACCGCCTGTTCCAGAGATTTTTGCCAAGATTGCAGGCTTTGTCCGGGCAGTCCGTACATCAGGTCGATGCTGATGTTGTCAAAACCTTCTGATTTAAGCAGTCCTATTGCTTCAAGAGCCGATTTTGCATTGTGCCGGCGGTTTAAAAAAGTAAGTTCGAGGTCGTCAAAACTTTGAACGCCAAGGCTGATTCGGTTGAATGGGAATTGCTTTAAAACGCTGATATAAAACGAATTAACATCATCGGGATTTGCTTCGAGAGTAATTTCCTGATTTTTAGGAAAACGAGAGCCGAAAACCCTTTGCAGAGCATCGAAAATCTGTTCAAAATCAGAAAGTTCGAGTTGCGAAGGCGTGCCTCCGCCAAAATAAACTGTTTCAATGCTTTGACCTTCGAGTTCGTCTGCCCGCAGAGCGGTTTCACGGCATAAAGCGTTTACATACAGCGGCTTACTGCCTGAATCGGTAGAAGAAAAAAAGTCGCAATACGAGCAACGCTTTTTACAAAACGGGATATGAATGTAGATTCCAGCCATATTTTTTGCAAAGTTAAATGATTTTTGCTTGCGATACGCAGTATTTCAAAAATTATTTCTATTTTTGTGCTGAAATCAAAAGAAAATGGAAGGCGTCATTGAATGGATAAGCCGGCATTTATTAACCTGTCCGAGCCGGTATTTTCTGCACCTCGATTGTCCGGGATGCGGCTTGCAGCGCAGTATTCTTGCGCTTTTGCAGGGCGATGTTGAGGGCAGTTTCAGGCTGTATCCGGCTACTTTGCCGATGATTTTCACGTTCATTTTCACGGCTTTGCATTTGAAATACGATTTCAAGAACGGCGCATTGATTATCAAATGTTCTTATATACTAACAGTTGCGGTTATCATTACATTTTACATTTATAAAATATTAAATCATAAAATTTTTTGATATGGAAGAAAATTATTTGAACGAAAAACCGTTAGAAGACAGCGTTTACAGCGAGCCGCAGAGGCAGACGGCAGTTCCAAATGCGGTGTTAGTCCTGATTTTGGGCATATTGTCAATACCGACCTGTTGCTGCTATGGCGCGGGATTGATATTTGCAATCATCGCTCTGGTTTTGGCGTCTTCCGGCCTGAAAGCGTACAGGGCTGCTCCGGAAAAATACACTCCGGGTTCTTACAGCAATTTGAGCGCAGGCAAGATTTGCGCCTGGATTGGAATTGTACTTTCCGTAGTTTATATCGGCTATATAGTATGGTTGGGCTTTTATATCGGCTGGGAAAATTTCGGAAATCCGGAAGTTATTCTTGACCGTCTTGGCGTTGACCCTTCAAAGTACGGCTATTGATTTAGCGGAAAAGCGCCGCCGGCAACATTGCCGGCAGCGCTCGTAAAAAAAGTGAAAGCCCTGCAACGCAAGGCTTTCACTCACAAAAAAGATGAAAAAGTTATTTCTTCTTTTGAACGCGTTTGTATCCGTAAACAGCCAAGTCGCCAAGTTCTTCCTCGATGCGGAGGAGTTGGTTGTATTTGGCCATACGGTCGGAACGGCTCAATGAACCGGTTTTAATCTGACCGGAGTTGGTTGCAACAGCGATGTCGGCAATCGTAGCGTCTTCGGTTTCGCCCGAACGATGCGATGTTACCGAAGTGTAGCCTGCGCGGTGAGCCATTTCGATTGCGTCGAGCGTTTCGCTCAGCGAGCCGATTTGGTTTACCTTAATCAGAATGGAGTTTGCACAGCCGAGTTCGATGCCTTTTTTGAGGAATTCGACGTTGGTAACGAAAAGGTCGTCGCCTACGAGTTGGCAACGGTCGCCGATTTTGTCTGTCAGCAGTTTCCAGCCTTCCCAGTCGTTTTCGCTCATACCATCTTCGATAGAATCAATCGGATATTTCGTGATAAGTTCTTCGAGATAAGCGGCCTGTTCGGCGGATGAGCGTTTTTTGCCGGTTGCGCCTTCAAATTTGGTGTAGTCGTAAACGCCGTCTTTGTAAAATTCCGAAGATGCGCAGTCCAAGCCGATTTTCACGTCTTTGCCCGGTTCGTAGCCTGCATTTTTGATAGCGGTGAGGATTGATTCGAGAGCCTCTTCCGTTCCGCCTGCAAGGTTGGGTGCGAATCCGCCTTCGTCGCCTACTGCGGTCGATAAGCCTTTGTCGTGCAGCACTTTTTTCAGTGCGTGGAAGACTTCTGCGCCGCAACGCAAGCCTTCTTTGAACGATGATGCGCCGACAGGGCGAATCATAAATTCCTGAAATGCGATAGGCGCGTCGGAGTGTGAGCCGCCGTTGATGATGTTCATCATCGGAACGGGCAAAGTGTAAGTATTGGTGCCGCCGATGTAGCGGTAGAGCGGGATGTCAAGATACGATGCCGCCGCTTTTGCCACTGCGAGCGAAACGCCGAGGATAGCGTTTGCGCCGAGGTTCGATTTGGTTTTTGTGCCGTCGAGGGCAATCATTTTCTTGTCGATGGCGCGTTGGTCGAGAGCGCTCATACCGAGCAGAACAGGAGCGATTTTCGTGTTGATGTTCTCAACTGCTTTCAGAACGCCTTTTCCGAGGTAGCGTTTTTTGTCGCCGTCGCGGAGTTCGAGCGCTTCGTTTTCGCCTGTTGATGCTCCGGATGGAACGGCTGCGCGTCCGATGATGCCTGATGCCAGAGTAACGTCAACCTCAATAGTGGGATTGCCTCTTGAATCGAGGATTTCCCTTCCTAAAATTTTTACAATTTCCATATTTATTATTTATTATATTTTGAGTTCTCAATTAGGGCGCAAAGATAGCAAAAAAATTACAAATATCCAATGACTTTGCATTTTTTGCTTTCAGAAGTTTAAATTTAATAAAAATTTTTTGTTGCAGCCGAAACCGAATCTTCGTTTTTGCCCATTTTCCTGCTCATTTTTTAATTTATTTTTGCCGAAAACTTGTCCGAAACGGATAAAAAGCAGAATAAAATATAAATTGTAATTTGCTGACAATAAACAAAATAAGAAAATCAGTAAAATAAAAAAATAAAACAGTAACACGCTTAAAACACTAAAATCTAAATTTGCGTTATGTAACATTTTTTAACAATAATTAATGGCGTATGAAACATTCAAGAAAAATCTATTTGACAAAGTTGTTCCCGCTGCTGGCGGGACTGTTCTTTGTAACGGCAATTCAGGCTCAAAATGTGAGCGGATTTGTTGCCGACGAGCAAAATGAACCCCTGATTGGCGTTAGCGTAGCGGTAAAAGGCTCCAATACGGGAACGACAACCGACCTTGAAGGCAAGTATTCGGTTCCTGTTTCCGGAACAGGGTCGGTATTGGTTTTTTCCTATATCGGCTACAAAACGCAGGAAATTGCAGTTGCCGACAAAAGGGAAATTAACGTAATCCTTATCGAAGATAATCGGACGCTCGACGAGGTTGTTGTGGTGGGTTACGGAGTTCAGAAGAAAGTAAACCTGACCGGTGCGGTAAGCGCCGTCGGTTCCGAAGCCTTCGAGAATCGTCCGGTGGCCAACATCGGACAGGCTATTGCAGGCGTCGTACCGAATCTGAATGTTACTATCGGCACAGGTTCGCCTGACGCTGTTCCGACCTTTAACATTCGCGGCGGTACATCTATGTCGTTGAGCAACGGCGCCTATGTTGTTACGAATGCCGAACCTCTGATTCTTATCGACGGCGTGGAAACGACAGGAGCCTTGCTCAATCAGTTGAATCCCGAAAACATCGCGTCAATGAGCGTTGTGAAAGATGCTTCGGCTGCGGCCATTTACGGTACGAAAGCGGCCTTCGGCGTGATTTTGATTACAACCAAAAACGGCAAATTCAACCAGAAAGGCAAGATTTCTTACAGTTTCGACATGGCTTGGGATACTCCTTCGGCATTGCCCAACGTGATGAATACCTATCAGATTCAACGGGCGGCAATGGAAAAGAAGGAATGGATAAGCGGCAACTACACGCCTGACAACTGGTCGAGCGTTACCGACAAAGAAGTGCTGGATGCGGCGGCAAAGTATTTAGCCGACCCCCGACCCGAAAACGCATACATCCGTTACCCGGGCGGAACCCGGACTTGGGTGGCTTCGATGAATCCTTTTGAAGATGTAGTGCGCGACTGGACGCCCGTACAAAAACACAACCTCAACATTTCCGGCGGCGGCGATAAAGTATCGTACTACATTTCACTCGGTTATATGGGTCAGGAAGGTATGTACAAGGTAAATACCGACCAGTACAACCGCTACAATGCAATGTTTACCACAACGGCGCAGGTAACCGACTGGTTTAAAGCGACAGCGCGTTTGAGTTACAACCGCACGACTTACAAAGCGCCTTTTGTTCCATCTTCGATGCTGGCCGGCACCGATTTGAGTCGGGAAATTTGGGCGTTTATGGCGACCAACGACAATGCCCGCCTCTCAATTCCTGTGCGTCTTGCAGCCGATGACCCCGACTACCCTAATATGCCCACTCAAAACATCGTCGCCTGGCTCGCTAACGGCGCTAACAGCACAACAACCGCCAGTTCGTCGATGATGACCCTCTCTCCGGAATTTACTCTTGTGAAAAATGTTCTGCGCTTGAAAGCGGATATGACCTATTATCCACAGTCGAGCAACTACGAGCGTTATGCCCCGCAGTACACCTATATTGATTATGGCGGCGCACAGGTTACTCAACACGCAGCAAGCAATATGGGACAACTCAACAAGGGAAATACCGATAACTACACAATAAATACCTACCTCGATTTCAACAAGACGTTTGCAAAAGTTCACGATGTATCGGCAGTAGTCGGATACAATCAGGAAAAGACCTCTTACAGTTATATCGCCGTAGATATGGAAAAACTGTTTTCGCCCAACATCCTCAATCCGGTCGTTTCGGAAGATATTACGCTGCAACGGCCTTCAACCAACGCTTGGACGCGCACCGGACGGGCAGTATTCGGCAGAGTGAATTACATTTTTGCCGACCGCTATCTCTTTGAATTTAACGGCCGATACGATGGTTCTTCGCGCTTCACGCCCGACGAACGATTCCTGTTCTTCCCTTCCTTTTCGCTTGGATGGCGCGTTTCGGAAGAATCATTTATGGCTCAAACAAAATCGTGGCTTAACAATCTGAAATTGCGCGGTTCTTATGGTACGCTCGGCAGCCAGCCCTCGTCCAACTATCCGTATCAGGCGCAAATGACTTCATCAGTGGCCGGTACCCTTATCGACGGACAGTTTGTCAGCACAGTAGGCTCGCCAAATTTGGTTTCGCCGACGCTGACATGGGAAAAAGCAACCACCATCGACCTCGGTATTGACCTGATGATTCTGAACCGCCTCGACGCATCATTCGACTGGTATCAGCGCACTACGACGGACATTTTGACCGACGGAAGCGTGGCTTATCCCGCTGTACTTGGCGCAACGGCTCCCACCGAAAACTCCGGCGAATTGCAGGCGCGGGGCTGGGAACTCGCTGTGAAATGGAACGACCGGCTGCTCAACAACCAAATTCGTTACGATGTAGGATTAGTCCTTTCCGACGCAAGAACAAAAGTTTTACATTACGCGGCGAATCCCGAAAAATTTATCAGCAAACTATACGACGGCCAATATGTCGGCGAAATCTGGGGTTATGAAACAGGCGGCATTGTGCAGGAATCCGACGGCGAATGGTATATGGACGGCACAGCAAGGAAATGGCGGCTCACAAATACCGGCATCATTCCTTTTAACGGAACTGAAACGCTGTATCCGGGCTACGTTTGGCGCAAAGACATAAACGGGGACGACAAACTCAACGACGGCAACCAGAAAGTCGGCGATTCGGGCGATATGAAAATTATCGGCGACAATACGCCACGCTATCGTTTCGGACTGACGACCAACTGGTATTATAAAGGAATAGATTTCAACCTCTTTCTGCAAGGCGTCGGCAAGCGCGATGTGTGGATTAGTTCCGCAAGTTATTGGGGAGGTTCGGGCGTCGGCAACCTCTGGATGTACGAAAACGCATGGCGTCCCGACAGAACGGATGCCAAATATCCAATGTACAGCGTAGTTCCGACCACTCAAAGCGCCTACCTTTTCAACGGCGCCTACCTGCGCTGCAAACAGATGTCGCTGGGATATACCCTCCCGCACTCGCTCACAAAGAAAGCAGGCGCAGAAAAAGCGCGGATTTATCTTTCGGGCTACAACCTGTTTGAGATAACAAGTATCCCCGACGTGTTCGACCCCGACCAGATTTCTACGGCCTATCCGGCTAAACGGACTGTCGCTTTCGGTATTCAACTCGGATTTTAATTAAACTCTAAATTTCAAAAGAATGAAACAGATAAATTTTATAATAGCAGCAACTGTTGCGGCGGCAACGATGTGCTTTACCGCCTGCAACGACTCGTTTTTGCAGCAAGACCCCACGCAGCAGATGGCGGAAGGTTCGTTTCTGGTAAACGAAAGCGACCTGCCGCTCTACCTCAATCAGTTTTATGCAAGTTGCTACGACGACGGCAACAAGATAGGCTACATCGAAGGAATGGGCGCCTCTTACGCCGAAACTTCCACGATTACTAATGCGCCTTTTGGCGATGCGCTCCGCGGCCCGCGCCTGATTATGTGGGATAAAATGACCGACAACGCCCTGATGAACGGCACCAACCGCAGCGCCAACAATACCGGCGTGGCCGAC
This sequence comes from Dysgonamonadaceae bacterium, assembly GCA_031272085.1. Classification (GTDB taxonomy): domain Bacteria; phylum Bacteroidota; class Bacteroidia; order Bacteroidales; family Azobacteroidaceae; genus Azobacteroides. The sequence goes on from JAISUN010000073.1 coordinate 35,279, forward strand.
CCTATTCTGAACGAAACATTTGTCATTCCGCAGAGCGGAACTATTACCGGCTGGGATTGGAAAGGAATGCGCTCGCTCAACTATTTCCTCCGCAACTACACGCAGGCTGCGAAAGACGGCGATATTTCATCCCTCGACCGATGGAAAGCCGAAGCATTGTTCTTCAAGGCATGGGATTATTTCAATAAAGTGCTGATTTTCGGCGAAGTTCCCTGGTATGAAACCGACCTCAACGTCAATTCAGAAGAACTCTACGCTCCGCGGACGCCCCGCGTGCAACTGATGGACAGCGTACTTTCAATCATCAACTTTGCCGTTGCGCACCTGCCGGACAACAATACGCCCGACGGACGCATCAACAAAGATATGGCAAACTTCCTGAAAATGCGCATCTGTCTGTTTGAAGGCACATTCCGCAAATACCACGCCGAATTGTCGCTGCCCGACGCCAACAAATTCCTTACCGAGTGTGTAAACGCTGCCGAAGCAATTATCGCAAGCGGACATTATTCCCTCTACAAGAGCGACGCCGACAAGGATGTGAACGGAAACAACAATTCCTATTGGAAGATGTTTACTTTCAGACGGACTCCGAAAACCGACGGCAACACGGAAGCCATCCTTGCCAGAACTTACGACGGAGCCAATGTCGGAAACGCCACTTTCCGCTATTTCGACCAGAATCAGCCCAAAAAATACGGCTGTTTCGGAGCATCGAAAGGCTTCCTCGACGAATATCTTTGCATCGACGGCAAGTCCATCAGCGAAAGCCCGCTTTTTGAAGGCTACGACGGATGGTGGTCGGAACTCGAAAACCGCGACCCGCGCCTGACGCAAACCGTTTGCCGCCCGGGCGAATATTGGACTATCTGGCGCAGCAGCGGAGGTACGAAAGGCATTATCGACCGCAGCATACACGGCATTACCTATCCCGTTATAGGCAGCACCGTTAATGCTTCTACCGTAGGCGGCTATCGGGTTATCAAGCACTGGGTCGGCGATATTACCGAATACGAGGCATCATGGATGGGTACGCAAACCGGAGTAGAATTTCGATACGCCGAAGTCCTTGTTTCGCTCGCCGAAGCAAAAGCCGAACTCGGAACAATCTCGCAGAGCGACCTCGACCGGACAATCAACACGCTTCGCGAACGCGCCGGTTTCAATTTTGCCACCTATCCCAACAGCAAACTCGCGCTCGGCAACGAACCTTCCGACCCACGCCTCGACGCAATCTATTCGCAATATGTAGGCTATGTTCCGTCGGCTATCATCCGCGAAATCCGCCGAGAACGCCGCGTGGAAATGGCTTGGGAAGGACTGCGCTACGCCGACCTCATCCGCTGGAAGGCAGGCAAACTGATGACCGTCCCGCTCCGCGGAATGAAGATGACCCCCGAAAAACAGGCTATGTATGCTACCAAGCACGATTTAGACCCCTCGCATACCGACCACAGCAACGATACGGTAATAAGCACCGCCGTAGTAATAAACAGCGATTATTACCTCGATTCGGAAGGCTTCATTATCTGCTATCCCCGCGACCCCAAAGTTTCGTCGGGAGCCTTGCCGTGGAGCGACAAACGCTACTATTGGCCTATTCCCAAACAGGAAATTGAACTCAATAAAAACCTGACACAAAGCCCCGGATGGGAATAACACTCGCCTTTGCACCCTCTTTTGCATTTACACACTGAAAGGGGGTGCATTTTTTCAGGTATTGTATAAATGGTAAAAAAATGGTAAATTTGCTACTTTAAATTTAAAGTGGACGAAGAATGAAAAACAAACATAAAAATCTGATATTAAAGCATTTACATTTTATTATTTTTCGCAAAATAATATTTGTGGCCTCTTTTATGTTTCTGTTTTTTTCCCATTTTGCAAATGCAGCCGACAACTACCGTTTCCACACTATGTCGCCCGAAGGCGGATTTTATTTCGACGGAATAATCGCCATTCAGCAGGATAACGAGGGCTTTATCTGGGTTTTGCTCGAAAACAGCCTGTACCGCTTCGACGGATATGAGTACAAGTCGTATTCCAAAACAATTACAAACCTGAAACCCTCAAAAGAATGGCAGTTCAAAAATATACAGACAAATTCCAAAGGTACGATTATCATCGGGACAAACAACGGATTGTATATTTACGACAAACCTTCCGATGCGTTTAACCTTGTCTGCGACACGCCTTTCGATAATTTTGCCGTCTATTCCGACAGCCTTATTTTCCTGCGCAATGGCGGAACATGGAAAATATTTAATCCCCAAAACAAAAAACTTTTTACGCCAATTTATGGGGGTAAGGACGCTCCGATTGCTGTAAGTACGGTTAATTGCCTGAAAGAAAATGATTTTTATGTTTTTAGCAATTATCGGAATATCTATCGTTACAACCGCTCGAAAAAAGAGTTTGCCTTATGTTTGAGCCTGCCCGAAAATTACGGCCGTATCCGAAAAGCGGGAATCGGACAGGGAAAACTCTATCTGCTCGCGCAAAACTGCGGGCTTGTGAAAATAAACCTGTCGAATTTTGAAGTTGAAGACGTATATAAAATCAGCGAAAATATCGATGACCGCCACGTAAGAACAATGTTTATCGATAAAAACGGCAAAATCTGGCTGGGTACAATCGCCGGAATTTATGTTTTCAATCCCGACGATAGAGAGTTTGCAAAATACGAACATTCTGATTCTCAACCGTTTAGCCTTCCAAATAATTCGGTTTGGACTATCAACGAAGACCGTCAAAAAAATATATGGATTGGCTTGTATTCGGGCAATATTTGCTACGTAAATCTTGACGAATCGCAGCCTTTCACCACTTTTACCCCTTCTGCCCGCGGATTAAGCCAGGGGCCTGTCAGCGCCTTTGCCGAAGACCGGCGCTATATCTGGATAGGAACCGAGGGCGGCGGACTTAACAGAATGGATAAAGAAACCGGAAAATTCGATTATTTTACCCATTCCGAACAGCATAACAGCATATCTTTCAACAACATAAAGTCGATAGTTTCAGGCGCCGGCAATAACCTTTGGATTGCAACTTATTCGGGCGGACTTAACTGCTTCAATTCCAAAACCGGCAAATTTTCCCATTTTTCGGCCAAAAATAACGAAAATTCGCTGTTGAACAACAGCATCCGAAAAATCATCCCCGAAAAAGACGCCGGACTGTGGATAGCATATCAAATGCCAAAACTGACTTTATCGTATTATTCCTTTGAAACAAAGCAATTTACGCATTACGATTTCCCCGACGAACATTATATTTTGGATATGGTAAGAACGGGCGAAAAATACATTTACATACTATGTGCCGACAAAATACATACATTTGACATACAAAAGCATACAATAGAAAAAACTATCGGCGGCAAAGAACGTATCCTGAATTTTTCCTCGTTCTGTTCCGATTTTTCGGGGAATCTCTGGATAGGCACCAACGGGAACGGGCTGGTAAAATACAGTCCCGACGACGATAAACTCTCGCTCTACGACGGACTTTTCAAACTCGGCGCAACGGCGATAAACAGCCTCTGCCTCGACGATGAAGGAAATATCTGGCTCGGCTCCGACAACGGGCTGCTGCGCTACAAAATTGCCGAAAACGTTTTTTCCCGATTTACCAAAAGCGACGGCATTCAGGGCAACGTCTATTATCCCTTGGCAACGCTGAAAAGCGCTGACGGAAACCTGTATTTCGGCGGTACAAACGGCTTTACGATAGTCAATCCCGCAAAAATCCGCCTCAACCAGTATAAGCCGAAAATTATTATTTCGGATTTCCTGATTGACAACCGCTCGTCGGCAAATTTGCTGCCATCGGAACAGGGCAAAGAAATTGTTCTCTCGCACAGTCAGGCCAATTTCAGTTTCGTTTTTTCGTCCGATAATTACCTTATTCCCGACAAAACCCGCTTCAAATACCGGTTGCGCGGTTACGACGATAAATGGACTGAAACCGACGCTGCAAGCCGCATTGCTTCGTATGCCAAGGTTCCGCCCGGAACTTACCGCTTTGAAGTTGCGGCAAGCAACAACGACGGTCTGGAAAGCGGACTGATTACAACATTAAAAATCCGCTGCAAACCCGCTTTTTGGGCAGGCGTTCCTGCTTATTTGCTTTATTTACTGACAGTTATATTTGTTGCTTTCGTTATTTTCCGCTATTTCGACGAGAAAAAGAAATTGAAAATGCAACGCTATCTCGAAAATGTCGAGAAAAACAAGAAAGAAGAGATACATAACGCTCAATTACAGTTCTATACCGATATTTCCCACGATTTCAAAACCCCGCTTTCCCTGATTCTCACTTCGCTTTACAACATGAAGAAAGAGGGCTTGAACAGCGAGTATTACAACATTATAGACAGCAATTCAAAGCGCCTGCTGAAACTTGTAAACGAACTGATGGACTTTAAAACCCTCGAAAACGGAAAAATGAAACTCAAACTGCAAACTCTGGAAATCAACGATTTTATCGGAAAAATCGCCTCCGATTTCAATGATTTTGCGCAAAGCAAAAATATCGACTTTGCGGTAAACGTTTCTGAAAACCCGCTGTACGTCTGCATCGACGTAATCGTTGCCGAAAAAATCATCATCAATTTGCTCAACAATGCCCTGAAATATACTCTCGAAAACGGCTCCGTAAGCGTCGAAATTATTCCCGACGATACGCCGGTTCAGTCGGATTTTTCCGGTTTTTATGAAATAAAATCCGAGGAATTTATTCAGGAAAACACTTTTGCAATCGCCGTTCGCGACACTGGGAAAGGAATCCGCAAAGACCTGATAGAATCAGTGTTTGAACAATATTTCAAAGTCGATTCCGACGAAACGGAAATCAATAACGGAACAGGTATCGGATTGGCCTTGGTAAAGCGGCTTATCCTGCTGCACAAAGGCAAATTGACGGTTTACAGCGAACCGGACAGAGGTTCGTATTTTGAAATACGCTTCAATAAAGACGAAACGGTTTACGAACCAACAGATTTTGTGCAGGATGAATATCCGAATTTTGCCGCCGAAAAAATCCTGAAAAACGAACACAAACGCATACTACTCGTCGAAGACCATCACGATTTGCGTAAACTCATTGCCGAAGCGCTTTCGGAAGAATATGAGATTGTTCAGGCGGAAAACGGCGAAATTGCGGGAAAAATCCTCGAAAAACGCATCATCGACCTGATAATCAGCGATATATTGATGCCGGTAAAAAACGGAATAGAATTTTGCAAAGAAACAAAAAGCAATATCGAAACTTCGCATATTCCATTTATTTTGCTTACCGCAAAGTCCGACCGCGACAGCAAACTCGAAGGAGCCGATTCGGGCGCGGATATCTACCTCGAAAAACCTGTCGATATCGAACTGTTGAAACTCAATATCCAAAATATTTTCAAACGGCAGTTGCAGTTAAGGGAATTTTATTCCAAAAATTTCTTTACCGACAGCCCCGAACTGTCTGCAAATGAACAGGATAACCGTTTTATGAAAACATTTGCGAAAATTATCGAAGAAAACCTGAATAAACCGTATCTCGATGTGGGTTTCGTAGCCTCGCAACTCTCGATGAGCCGCAGTAAACTTTACAATAAAATCAAGCAAATGACCGGAAAATCAGTTATCGAATTTATCCTCAATCGCCGCCTGCAACGGGCTGCCCGCCTCATTATCGAAGATAATATGAGCCTGCGGCAGATTATGGACGAAATCGGAATCGAAAGCCAGCCATATTTTACAAATGTTTTCAAACGGGAATTTGGCGACACTCCAAGCGTATTTGCCGCAAAACACAAAACAAAAAAAGAATGAAAACAAACAAACTGATAATTATTTACAGGCCGCTACTGACGCTGATTGTAGCGCTATTGCCGCTCTGCGTGGCCGGAGCGCGGACAGTTGCCCCGTTCAACGAGGGCTGGTTTTTCAAAAAAGCCGAAAATTTGCCTGCAAACCTTGGCGAAAACTGGCTGCCGGTCAATATTCCACACACTTGGAACACCGACGATATGCAGTTGCAGAAAAACGCATTTTATGCCGGCGAAGCGTGGTACAAAAAGACTTACACGCCCGGCAGCGGCTTGGCCGATAAACGCATTTTCCTGCGTTTTCAGGGAGTTGCTTCCGTCGCGGAAGTGTTTGTAAATGGCGAACTTGCGGGAAACCACAAAGGCGCTTTTTCGGCTTTTGCAATAGAAATCAGCCATTTGCTGAAATTCGGCGAAGCGAACGAGATTTTAGTGAAGGCCGATAATTCCCCGCGCCCCGATGTTATCCCCATAAATCAAACATTATTCGGCGTTTATGGAGGTATGTACCGTCCTGTGGAACTGATAGTTACCGACAAAATAAATATCGCAGTTACCGATTACGCATCCCCCGGAATCTATATTTCTCAAAAAAATGTATCGCAAAAATCGGCCGATGTAAGCATAAAAATAAAGGTTGAAAATAAAAACCACAAACAGGCTGATATAAAGATAATTACAAGCATTTATGAATCCGGCGGCAAACTGAAAACCCGTTCTGAATCTGAGGTTGCGGTACTGCCGCAAGGCAGGCAAACGTTTATTCAGCCGCTTGTCGTCAAAAAACCGCATCTGTGGCAGGGTTTAAGCGACCCGTATCTGTACCGCACAGTCGTGCAACTTGTTTCCGAAGGAAAAATCATTGACGAAGTCGTTCAGCCGCTCGGTTTGCGGCATTTTGAACTGAAAGCAGGCGGCGGGATGTACCTCAACGGCAAAAAAATCCCGATGTACGGAGTTTGCCGGCATCAAGACCGCCTTGGCTACGGCTCTGCTTTAAGCGACGCTCAACACGACGAAGATTTGGCGATAATACGCGAAGTTGGGGCTACAACCATCCGTTTTGCCCACTATCAGCAGGCTGAACGCATTTATGCGAAATGCGACAGCATAGGTTTTGTTGTTTGGGCTGAAATCCCCTTTGTAAACCGCGTTTCGGGACAGGAAAGCGAAAACGCAAAACAGCAACTTACGGAACTTATCCGCCAAAACTACAACCATCCCTCAATCTATGTCTGGGGACTGCATAACGAGGTGTATTCGCCTTATAATTACACAGTTGCATTGACAACCGACCTCAACGACCTCGCCAAATCGGAAGACCCTGACCGATATACCGCTTCGGTAAACGGATATTCTGCCGTTGACCAGAAAGCCAATCTGAATGCCGATATTCAGGGAATTAACCGCTATTTCGGCTGGTACGAGGGAAAAACGGGCGATTTGGAACAGTGGATAAGCGGCATGGAGCGCGATTTTCAGGATTATAAAGTAATGCTCGCCGAATACGGCGCAGAGGCAAATATTGAGCAGCAAACCGAAACGACGGGCGACAGAGGAAACTATTTTTCGCAGTTTTATCCCGAAACTTTCGCTACCAAATTCCACGAAATCCAGTGGGGAATTATTGCCAAACATCCTTGGCTTACAGCATCTTACGTATGGAATACTTTCGACTTTGCAACACCCGTCAATACGCAGGGCGGCGTCGAAGCCCGCAACCTGAAAGGCCTTGTTACTTTCGACCGGAAAACGAAAAAAGACGCTTTTTACTGGTATAAAGCGAATTGGAGTAGCGAACCCACGCTCTATCTCACTCAACGGCGCAATATTATCCGCGAAAACGAAATAACCGACGTTACGGTTTATTCCAACTGCGGAACGCCGAAATTATTTGTTAATGGGCTGGAAATAAAGGAGTTTAAACAGGGAACAACTTCAGTTCACTTCATTTTCCCAAATGTAAAATTAAAAATTGGCGAAAACAGAATTGAAGCGAAAGTCGAAAATAAGAATAAAATACTGTCTGACAGCATTTTATGGCTTTACAACCCCGATAATAAAAAAGAAAAAGAAAATCCCGTTCAAACGTCTGAAAATAAGGAACATTCGGGATTATAACAATAGATGATTAATAAATGAAAAAGATTGGTTTATTTTTGATTTTGATATTTTCCGTTTCGGTTTTATCTGCTCAAAAGCGCACCGATGCAGATATGCAGCGCTGGCGGGATTACGGACTTGGGCAGTTTATCCACTGGGGAGTTTACGCTATCCCCGGCGGGCAGTGGAACGGCAAATCGTATCACGGAGCGGCCGAATGGATTCGCTCGTGGAACGAGATGCCCGTAAATGAGTACGACAGCCTCTACCGGCAATTCAACCCTGCAAAATTCGATGCTGAAAAATGGGCTGAAATGGCAAAAAATATGGGCGCAAAATATATGATTTTTACCACAAAACATCACGACGGTTTTTGTATGTGGCCAAGCAAATATACCGCTTATACCATCGCAAACACGCCCTACAAGCGGGACATAGTCGGGCCGTTGGTCGAGGCTTACTCTGCGGCCGGCATCGATGTTTACCTCTATTTTTCGATTATCGACTGGAATCACAAAGGCTACCGCTCGACGCTGAAAACCGACGCCGACCGGCAAGAGTACGAAACGTTCAAGCAATTTACGCGCAACCAGTTGCTCGAATTGTTGGATAATTACCCGAAAATAAAAGGATTATGGTTCGACGGAACTTGGGACAGGGCTTGGATTGAACAGGCGGCATGGGCTGATTCGCTCGGCCGCGAATTGCGTGCAAAAATTCCCGGATTAATCATCGGAAGCCGTTTTCGCGCCGATTTAAAAGGATTTCGCCACCAAGATGCTAACGGACAAATTATCGACGATTACGACCAGCGTTTTGAGCGCAATTTGCCTTCCACCCTCGAAGAAACCAAAGGATTTGACTGGGATTGCGTGATGACAATTCCTGAAAATCAATGGGGATACCACCGCGACTGGTTGTGGACTTACGTAAAAACTCCTTACGAATTAATCGAGATGGCCGTTAAAGCCAATTCGTTGGACGGAAATTTGGTAATAAACTTCGGCCCCGACGGGAACGGCGGTTTTCGTAAAGAGGAAACAGACATAGCCAAAGAAATAGGGAAATGGATGTCGGCAAACGGCGAAGCAGTCTATGCAGCGCATCATTCCGTCCTTGAAAAGCAGGATTGGGGTTATTCCACCCAAAAAGGCGACAGCATTTATCTTGTCATTTTCAATAAACCGCTGAATAATAAAGTGCGGGTTAAAGTTCCAAAACCGGCGACAAAAGGGATGGTTAATGTCATCGTTAAAGCCGAGTTTCCGGTAATCAGAAAACCTGCATCAATCGAAGGCACCGGCGCCGACGGAACGTTTTACCGCGACAAAAACGGCTTTTCATATTATAATATCCTGATTCCAAAAGAATTACAAAAAACAGAAATGCCTTTTGTAATTCGTATCCGCTTAAAAGAAGTGGATGAAAAAGAGGCCTATCAGCAGGCAAAAATGTAATTATTTCTTCTTCATAAAAACGAAAAAGCGCACGGACGAAAGTCTGTGCGCTTTTTCGCAAATATTGCAGCAGAATTTTATTCTGCTTTTGGAGTTTCCTCTTCCGCTGTTGCGTCTGCTGCTTTTTCTGCTGCGGCTTCAACCGGTTTAGTGGCTTCTTCCACTGCTGCTGCAACTTCGGCTTTTGCCACTTCTTTGGCGGGTTTTTCCGCTTTCGGAGCGCTTTCTTTTGCCGGAGCCTCGGCAGTTGCAGTTGCTGCTGCCGCGCCGCCTGATTTTTTGCCTCGCGAACGGCGGGTTTTGCCTTTTGCAGGAGCCTTTTTCTCTTTGAGCATCAATTCGTTGTAATCAACGAGTTCGATAAAGCAGGTTTCTGCGTTGTCGCCAAGACGGTTTCCCGTTTTGATGATGCGGGTGTATCCGCCCGGACGGTCGCCAATTTTCTGTGAAACTTCCTGAAAAAGTTCGGTAACAGCGTATTTGTCGCGCAGATTGCTGAAAACGACGCGGCGCGAGTGCGTGCTGTCGTCCTTGCATTTTGTAATGAGCGGCTCCACGTACCGGCGCAGTTCTTTTGCCTTGGCCAGCGTAGTGAAAATACGTTTGTGCTTAATCAGCGAAACCGCCATGTTCGACAGCATTGCTTCGCGATGCGAGTGAGTACGGCCTAAATGATTGATTTTATTGTTATGTCTCATCGTTAATTATCTTTATCTAATTTATACTTTGCAATATCCATTCCAAACGTAAGTTTCAGATTATCGAGCAGTTCGTCGAGTTCCGTGAGCGATTTCTTGCCGAAATTGCGGAATTTGAGAAGGTCGTTTTTCTGATATTTAACAAGTTCGCCAAGAGTTTCGACGTCGGCGGCTTTCAGGCAGTTCAGTGCGCGAACCGAAAGGTTCATATCGGCTAATTTCGATTTGAGCAGTTGCCGCATGTGCAAAGCGTCTTCGTCAAATTCTTCGTTGATTTCCGCTGTCGAAGTTTCGAGATGAATCTTTTCGTCGGAAAACAGCATAAAATGATAAATCAGAATCCTTGCGGCTTCTTTCAGCGCTTCTTTCGGATGAATAGAACCGTCGGTAGTGATTTCGAGAATGAGTTTCTCGTAGTCGGTTTTCTGTTCTACCCTGAAATTGTCGGTTGTGTATTTTACGTTCCTGATAGGAGTGTAAATCGAATCGATAGCAATCTGGTTTACGAGGTCGTTTTCCGTGCGGTTTTCGTCTGCCGGAACATATCCGCGTCCCTTATTGATAGTCAGTTCGATAGAGAATCCTGCCGATTTATCGAGGTTGCAGATAATCAGGTCGGGATTTAGAACGTCGAAATTGATGAGTTGTTTGCCAATATCGCCGGCCTTGAATTTTTCGGAGCCGGTAATATGAAGTGTAACTTTCTCGGTGTCAACGCCTTTAACGGTTTGTTTGAACCGGACTTTTTTCAGGTTCAGGATAATGTTTGTAACGTCTTCTATCACGCCGGGGATGGTCGAGAACTCGTGTTCTACGCCGTCGATGCGGATGGACGTTATTGCAAAACCCTCCAAAGACGACAAAAGGATACGGCGAAGAGAATTACCGATAGTAATTCCGTAACCGGGTTCCAACGGACGGAATTCAAATTTTCCGTAAGTGTCGCTTGCTTCCAGCATTAATACTTTATCGGGCTTTTGAAACGCTAATATCGCCATTATACTTTATTATTTGGAATACAATTCTACAATCAGTTGTTCTTTTATATTTTCGGGAATGTCAGCACGTTCGGGGATATGGAGGTACTTTGCGCTCATCGAGGGCTGGTCGTACTCTATCCACGGGTATTTGCTGTGATTGATTCCTGAAACGCTGTCAAGTATCACTTCCAGTGATTTGTCCTTTTCTCTTACGCCGATTACCTGTCCGGGTTTAACGCTGTAAGACGGTATGTTTACCACTTTGCCATCAACGATGATATGACGGTGCGAGACCAACTGGCGGGCACCGGCCCGCGTTTTGGCCAATCCCATGCGATAAACGATGTTATCGAGGCGGGATTCCAGCAACTGGAGCAGCACTTCGCCGGTAATGCCTTTGGAGCGCGACGCCTTGTCGAACAGGTTACGGAATTGCTTTTCCAGCACGCCGTAAGTGTATTTTGCCTTTTGTTTCTCGCGCAATTGGATTCCGTATTCGGAAGTCTTTTTCTTCCGGCCGTTGCCGTGCTGTCCGGGAGGATAGTTCTTTTTGCTCAAAACCTTATCCGGCCCGAAAATTGGTTCGCCGAATTTGCGCGCAATTTTTGTTTTTGGTCCAGTATATCTTGCCATTTTTTAAAATTGTTAATAGTTCCGTGGGACAGGAATGTCGTGCAGCCGCTCACTTGATTCTTATCCTTTACAGGAAATTTGGATTGTTAAACTCTTCTTCTTTTTGGAGGACGGCATCCGTTGTGCGGCAGCGGCGTAACGTCGATTATCTCGGTTACTTCGATGCCCGCTCCGTGTACTGTCCTGATTGCTGATTCACGACCGTTGCCCGGTCCTTTTACATAAGCCTTTACTCTTCTCAACCCAAGGTCGTATGCTATTTTAGCGCAGTCTTGCGCGGCCATTTGCGCGGCGTAGGGCGTGTTCTTCTTCGAGGAACGGAAGCCCATTTTGCCGGCCGACGACCAGGAAATTACCTGACCTTCGCTGTTAGCAATGGTAACGATGATGTTGTTGAAAGAAGAGTGTACGTGCAGTTGGCCGTTTGCGTCAACTTTCACTACTCTTTTTTTTGCTGCAACTGTTTTCTTTGCCATATTGTTGTTTATTTTTTATCCTTTTGTAGCCTTTTTCTTGTTGGCAACTGTTTTTTTCTTCCCTTTGCGCGTGCGGGCGTTGTTTTTCGTGCTTTGTCCTCTTACGGGCAAGCCGATACGGTGCCGCACTCCGCGATAGGAGCCTATGTCCATCAGTCGTTTGATGTTCAACTGTACTTCCGACCGGAGGTCGCCTTCGACCTTGAAACTGCTTCCGATGATTTCGCGGATTGATGCAGCCTGTTCGTCTGTCCAGTCTTTTACTTTGATGTCTCTGTCCACTCCTGCTTTCGACAGGATTTTGTTGGCCGAACTGCGACCTATTCCGAAGATATAGGTCAGCGCAATTTCGCCTCTTTTGTTCTGGGGCAAGTCAACCCCTACTATTCTTATCGCCATTGTTTAATAAAATTTAGCAAAATTAAACTTATCCCTGACGTTGTTTAAACTTGGGGTTCTTCTTGTTGATGACGTACAAACGTCCTTTCCGGCGCACGATTTTTGAGTCTGCTCCGCGTTTCTTGATTGATGCTCTTACTTTCATCTTTTATCTTTTTTATTTATTTTCATTTGTATCGAAATGAAATCCTACCTTTCGACAAGTCGTAGGGCGACATTTCCACTTTTACCTTATCCCCGGGGAGGATTTTGATATAGTGCATCCGCATTTTGCCGGAAATGTGGGCGGTTATTTCATGCCCGTTTTCCAGTTCTACGCGGAACATCGCATTCGACAGCGCCTCGATGATAGTTCCATCCTGTTCAATTGCTGACTGTTTAGCCATTCTGTTTCAATTTAATCCGTTTTCTATAAACTCGAACGTTGATAAAATATCGGCTTTTCCGGGGCGGATTGCTACTGTATGCTCGAAGTGAGCCGAGGGTTTGCGGTCGCGGGTGTGAACCGTCCAGCCGTCTTTCTCGAATTTCACGTTCTTCGTTCCCATGTTAATCATGGGTTCGATAGCAATGCACATCCCATTTTTCAGCAGGGCGCCGTAACCGCGTTTGCCGTAATTCGGCACTTCGGGCGATTCGTGCATTTCCCGGCCGATGCCGTGTCCAACCAGTTCTCTTACCACGCTGTAACCTCTGCTTTCGCAATAGGCCTGAATGGTATGAGAGATATCGCCAATCCGTTTGCCCTCGACCGCCTGTGCAATCCCTTCGTACAGGGATTCTTTGGTGGTTTTGAGCAGTCGTTTTATTTCGGGGGCGACTTCGCCTACTTCAAACGTGTAGGCTGAATCGCCGCAATACCCTTTCAGTTTTGCTCCGCAATCGACGGAAACTATATCGCCGTCGCGAAGTTGATAGTTTCCCGGAATGCCGTGGACTACGTTTTCGTTTACCGAAATACAAACGGAGGCCGGAAATCCGTCATACCCCTTGAAAAGCGGTATTGCCCCGTTGTCGCGGATAAACTCTTCTGCTATTTTATCCAACCGAATTGTTGTTACTCCGGGGGCGATTTCCTTGCCTACTTCGGCAAGTGTCCGGCCTACCAGCCGGTTCGCCGCCCGCATCAACTCGATTTCTTCGTCAGTTTTCAGATAAATAGGACTGTTTCCCATTTCGTTAATACATTTGACCGCTTCTTCCCTTAATCCTGCCCGATTTGAGCAGTCCGTCGTAATGGCGCATCAGCAAGTGGCTCTCCACCTGTTGCAGCGTGTCAAGCACTACGCCTACCAAAATCAGCAGCGAGGTGCCTCCAAAGAATTGAGCAAATTCCATTTTTATGCCGAATTTCTCGGCAAAAGCTGGCAAAATTGCTACAACCACGAGGAAGATTGAACCCGGAAATGTTATTCTCGACATTATTTCGTCGAGGTACTCCGCCGTCTTCTTTCCGGGTTTGATTCCGGGAATGAAGCCGTTATTGCGTTTCAGGTCTTCGGCCATCTGCTTCGGATTGATGGTTATAGCGGTGTAAAACCACGTAAAGGCTATAATCAGCAGCGAAAGTATCAGCAAATACCAGAAACTGCGGTGGTCGGTCAGCGGCGCCAGAAGTTTTACATACCATTTATCGGCGGCCTGCGAGCCGAATCCGATTAATCCTATGGGGATGAACATTATAGCCTGTGCAAAAATGATAGGCATAACGTTTGCCGCATTTACTTTCAGTGGTATGTATTGACGCGCTCCGCCGTACTGTTTGTTGCCAATCATCTGTTTGGCGTACTGAACCGGCACGCGGCGGGTTCCCTGTACGAGCAGGATTGCGCCTGCTATAACCAACAGAAGGAAAATAATTTCAATCAGGAAGGCAATCAAACCTCCGGTCGATTCTGCTACTCTCGATATAAATTCCTGTGCCAGAGCATTTGGGAGACGGGCGATGATGCCAATCATAATGATGAATGATATGCCGTTGCCTATGCCTTTATCCGTAATTCTCTCGCCGAGCCACAGGACAAACATTGAACCTGCGGTCAGGATGATGGTCGAACTTAATGCAAACCAGAATCCGTCGGGAATTACAACGCTGACGGCCGACTGACGCATCTGAACGTTGAGGTTCAGAAGGTATGCCGGCGACTGAACCAAAAGAATCAGCACCGTCAGATAACGGGTGTACTGGTTCATTTTGCGCCGTCCGCTTTCGCCTTCTTTTTGAAGTTTCTGGAAGTAGGGGAAAGCGATTCCGAGCAACTGGATTACGATTGAGGCCGAGATGTAGGGCATAATTCCGAGCGCAACTATTGATGCGTGCGAAAATGCGCCGCCCGAAAACATATCGAGCAGGGACATCAAGCCTCCTGCGGTTTGAGTCTGCAATGCGGTTAGTGACGAAGGGTCAATTCCGGGAAGCGTGATGACCGACAGGAAACGGTAAACGAGTATCAGCAAAAGCGTAACTCCGATACGGTTCCGAAGGTCTTCTATCTTCCAAATATTCTTTAAGGTCTGAATCAGTCTCATCTTGCATCAGAGTTTTACTGTTGTTCCTCCCGCTTTGGCGATTGCTTCTTCGGCGGCTTTGGAAAAGGCGTGAGCCGTAACTTCCAATGCTGTCTTGATTTCGCCCTTGGCAAGGATTTTCACTAAATGCTTTGCTGAAATGAAGCCGGCTGCGATGAGTTCCTCTACGCCTATTTTAGTCAACTGGCGTGCGTCGGCGAGCGACTGCAACGTAGAGAGGTTGATTGCTTTGTACTCGACTCTGTTGATGTTCTTGAATCCGTACTTCGGCAAACGACGCTGAATAGGCATCTGACCGCCTTCAAAACCTATCTTGCGGGAATATCCCGAACGGGATTTTGCTCCCTTATGGCCGCGTGTTGAGGTGCCGCCCAGTCCCGAACCCGGTCCGCGACCGATTCTTTTGCGGGTTTTAATGGCTCCCTTTGCGGGTTTTAATGTTGATAAATTCATTCTTCGATTTTTACTAAATGTTTAACCTTTGCTACCATTCCCAGAATTGCGGGATTGGCTTTGTGTTCTACCGTGCGACCGGTTTTCCTCAATCCCAGAGCGTCCAAAGTTTGTTTTTGAACTTTCGGGCAACCGATGCGGCTTCTAACTTGTTTGATACGAATTGTTTCCGTTTTTTCTTTCTTTGCCATTTCGTTTTTCCTCCTGTTCTTTATTTAACCTTTGAATACTTTTTCTACCGATATTCCGCGATTGCGGGCTACCATTGCCGGGTCGCGCAATTCGGCGAGGGCGGCTATGGTTGCTTTAACCAGGTTGTGGGGGTTCGACGAGCCTTTTGATTTTGCCAGCACGTCGGTTATGCCCACCGATTCGAGTACTGCGCGCATAGCGCCTCCGGCTTTTACGCCCGTACCGTGGGTAGCGGGTTTCAAGAATACCTGCGCTCCGCCGAACTTTGCTACTTGTTCGTGGGGGATTGTTCCTTTATAAACGGGAACTTTGATGAGGTTTTTCTTTGCCGATTCTACTCCTTTGGCAATGGCGGCCGTTACTTCGCCCGCTTTACCCAGTCCGTAGCCGATGATGCCGTCTTCGTTGCCTACTACGACTATTGCTGCGAAACTGAAAGTGCGGCCTCCCTTTGTAACTTTCGTTACGCGGTTGATTGCGACCAGACGGTCTTTCAATTCGAGGTCGTTTGTCGATGTTACTTTATTATTTATTGCCATTTTCTTGTTAAAATTTAAGTCCACCTTTGCGGGCAGCGTCTGCCAATTCTTTTACTCTTCCGTGGTAAAGGTAGCCGTTACGGTCAAATACTACGGTTTCGACGCCTGCTTCTTTCGATTTCTGCGCAATTATTTCGCCTACTTTGGAAGCGATTTCCTTTTTAGGCGCCTTTTCTGTTATTCCGAGCGACGAAGCGGAGGCCAGCGTGCGGCCTGTCAGGTCGTCGATGACCTGAGCATAAATCTGCTTGTTGCTTCTGAACACTGTTAAACGCGGACGTGCGGCAGTCCCTGAAATGTTTTTGCGCACCCGCTGTTTTATTTTTATTCTTCTTAATTCTTTTGTTGTCATAATCGTTATCCGGTTTTAGAGTTATTTACTTGCCGATTTTCCGGATTTGCGGCGCACTTCTTCTCCAACAAAACGGACGCCTTTTCCCTTATACGGCTCTACCTTGCGGAACGAGCGAATCTTTGCGCAAACCTGTCCGAGCAATTGCTTGTCGGCCGATTCGAGTATCACGAGCGGGTTTTTGTTACGTTCGCTCTTGGTTTCCACTTTTATTTCCTGCGGCAGTTGCAAGAATATCTGGTGGGTATAGCCCAGCGAAAATTCAAGCACATTGCCCTGATTCGTTACGCGGTATCCCACGCCTACCAGTTCGAGTTCCTTCTTGTATCCTTCCGAAACTCCAACAACCATATTATGCAACAATGCGCGGTATAAACCGTGCAGCGCCCTGTTCTGACGTTCGTCGTCGGGACGGGCTACCGTGAGCGTACCGTCTTTCACTTCGACGGTAATGGCAGGATTGACTTCCTGTTTCAATTCGCCTTTCGGGCCTTTCACCGTAACGACGCCGTCTTTTTGTTCAACCGTTACTTTGGCCGGAAGCGAGATTGGTAATTTTCCTATTCTTGACATACTTTCTTACCTCCCTTTTAATAAATGAAACATAAAACTTCGCCGCCGATTTTCTGGTCGCGGGCTTCCTTGTCTGTCATCACTCCCTTGGAGGTAGATAGTACTGCAATCCCCAGTCCGTTCAACACGCGGGGCATTTCCTTATAACCTGTATAGCGACGAAGGCCGGGCGTAGAAACGCGTTTCAGGCACTTTATCGCATTTACTTTGTTCACAGGGTCGTACTTCAAGGCTATTTTTATCGAGCCTTGAGGACCCTCGTCTACAAACTTGTAATTCAAGATGTAGCCTTTGTCGAAGAGGATTTTTGTTATCTCCTTCTTCAAGTTGGATGCCGGAACTTCCACCACGCGATGTTTCGCTTTAATGGCGTTCCGCAACCTTGTCAGATAATCTGCAATTGGGTCTGTCATTGTAAAAATTAAAAATTAAATTGATTCCGACGGGTCGGAACAATATTTAACACTCTCTACCGATTTTTGGTTGGATAAAACGCAATTTATCCCCTGAAAATCAGCCCGTTTCATCTCTTTTTCTCAAATAAAAGGACACAAAACGGGTTGCAAAGATAGGTATAATTTTTGGATTAACAAAAAATTAATGCGGTTTTTTTATTTTTTTCTTCTAATTTTTTTATTTACCTTTGCCCCGATTTTTAACAAACCATATTTTTTTATGTGCGGAATAGTAGGCTATATAGGGGAGCAGGATGCTTATCCTATATTAATCAAAGGATTACACCGATTAGAATACCGCGGCTACGACAGCGCCGGTATCGCTGTCGCAAACAGCGGCGATGAACTGAAAATTTATAAGGCAAAAGGGCGGGTTGACGACCTCGAAGAGTTTTGCAGGAGCAAAGATATTTCGGGAAATATCGGAATAGCGCACACCCGCTGGGCTACGCACGGCGAGCCGAGCAACGCTAACGCCCATCCTCATTATTCGGAATCGGAAAATCTGGCCCTTATCCACAACGGCATTATCGAGAACTATGCCGTTCTGAAACAGCAACTTATCAACAAGGGATTCCATTTCAGGAGCAACACCGATACCGAAGTTTTGGTACAACTTATCGAATATATAAAAGACCTGAACAAGGTGGATTTGTGTACCGCTATCCAACTGGCTTTGAGCGAGATAGTCGGCGCTTACGCCATAGCCGTACTCGAAAAAGGCGTTACCGACCGGATAATTGTTGCCCGAAAAAGCAGCCCGTTAGTGCTTGGAATCGGCGATAACGAGTATTTTATCGCATCCGACGCTTCGCCGATAGTGGAATACACCAACAAGGTAATTTATCTCGAAGACGAAGAAATAGCCATTGTTTCGCGCAACGAGCCGCCCCGAATCCTGACGATAAAAAATGTCGAAAAATCGCACGAAATAATTGAACTTGAAATGAATATCAGCCAACTCGAAAAAGGCGGATATCCTCATTTTATGCTGAAAGAGATTTTTGAGCAGCCTCAAACCTTGCGCGACTGTATGCGGGGACGCATCGACATTTCGTGCCAACACGTCGTCCTGTCGGGAATTATCGACCACAAAGAGCGTTTCCTGGATGCGCGGCGGATAATAATCCTCGCCTGCGGCACCTCGTGGCATGCCGGACTTGTGGGAAAATACCTGTTTGAATCGTTTTGCCGGATACCGGTCGAAGTTGAGTACTCATCGGAGTTCCGCTACCGCAATCCGGTTATTTATCCCGACGATATTATAATCGCAATTTCGCAGTCGGGCGAAACGGCCGACACGCTGGCTGCCGTGGAATTAGCACGGAAATCGGGCGCATTCGTTTACGGGATTTGCAACGTGGTAGGCTCGTCGATAGCGCGGAACACCGATTCCGGCTCCTACACGCACGTCGGCCCCGAAATCGGCGTCGCTTCGACCAAGGCTTTTACCGCTCAATTAGTAGTGCTTTCGATGATGGCGCTTTGCATCGCGAGGGAAAAGAAGACTATCCCGGACGAACGCATAAAGGCGCTGCTGAAAGAGTTGAACCGGATTCCCGACAAGATAGAAAAAATATTGCAAAGCAATGAATTAATCAGCGATTTGTCGAAAATTTTCACTTACGCCCACAATTTTATTTACCTCGGACGCGGATTCAATTACCCGATTGCGCTGGAAGGCGCTCTCAAATTGAAAGAAATTTCTTATATCCATGCCGAAGGCTATCCGGCCGCCGAAATGAAGCACGGCCCTATCGCGCTGATTGATACCGAAATGCCGGTCGTGGCCATTGCTACCGACAACGGGATGTACGAAAAAGTCATCAGCAATATCCAGGAAATTAAGGCGAGGAATGGGCGCGTGATTGCCGTTGTCAGCGAAAACGATACGGTTGTAAAATCGATTGCCGATTACGTGATAGAAATTCCGGCGACCGAAGACTGTTTCGACCCGCTGCTGACCACTATTCCGCTGCAACTGCTTTCGTACCACATTGCAGTAAATAAACGCCGCGACGTGGATATGCCCCGCAATTTGGCGAAATCCGTTACCGTCGAGTAATCCGCTCAATCAGTTCGTTGCCCAGAGCGGTTTTCCGGCGGATATGGTCAACTATTTCCCGGACGAAAGAGTTTTTCTCAAAATCGCCGCGAACCTGCTCGAAGTCGAGGTTCCGGTCGTTTTCTTCGCCATCTACTCCAAAACCGATGCGCGAACTTAATGCAAATTCTTTTTTTGCGTCGGCATAAAGCAGGTTGTCGAGCGAAACAACGCTGTCTTTCCACGTTTCCACGATTCCAACCACGTCGGCGAAAGTAAATTGGTCGGCGCTGATTCCGTACAGCGTCTGAATCCGGTCGATAGCCCAAGTCCATTCGTAGGAATAATAATTTTGGTGCATTTCGGAAAACCGGCCGGCAATGCTTTCGAGCGTGGAAAGCGAACCGGTTTCCACGTCGTTGAGCAGCCTTTCGACCTCGCTTTTCGGCGCAATCAGTCCGGCAATGTCGAGCCATTCGCCCGTTCCGGTTGCAGTATCGGGTTGCAAGCGTTTCCGGAGGGCTTTTTCGTCTTCAAAATGCAGATTTTCGAGCCTCTTAATCAGCGAGTTGCCCAAAAACTTATGGATGGCCATATTGTAATATTTCAGGCCGTTTTCGAGGGCGCGGGGCTGGATTTTTGCGCTCTGATAAGAATAAAAATCGGATGTATCGCCCGAAATTTTTTTCAGGGTTTTCAGGATTTCCACCGCCTTGAACATCCGGCTTATCGTGAACGGACTCAACAAGTTGAAGTTGATGAAATCCAATTTGTCGGGGTCGGTTCGGAGGTCGCGTTCCGGCCATTTTTGCGCGTCGCGGATAGTGCCAACGCTCCGCAGGTTCACTCCCGGCACCAGCACGCTGTCGTCGCCGCTTTCAATAAGGTATGAAAACGGGATGTCCGAAGTGTCGGAGTGTTTGTAGTGCCGCCCCATAACCAGCGTGAAAGGGCCTATTTTAGCCGGCCAAAGCAGGTAGGAATCGCTGGTAGTTTTTGAGCCGCGCTCGACAATTCCCTGATGAATCGGCCCAAGTTTGTACATGTGGTTGCTCTGGTTTGAGCCGCTTCCGGCGTTCAGAAACGAGAAATAACCGGCAATCAGCAAAGTCGATTTGTGATGGGTAACGGTGTAGGGGCCGGCGAAAATTGCGCAGGCTTCGCCGTGAAGTCCCTGACAGTTAGCGAAAAACAGCGAGTGTTCGGCAGAATATTGTTTTCCGAGAATGCAGCCCTGTCCGACAAAAGAGTTGAAAATTTCCGCGCCCTGCGAGATTTGCGCTCCGCTGCACGAAATGAAAGTGTCGGCAATCACGCCCGGACCGAAATAGGCCGGAGCCTCGCGGTTGCTGTTGATGCTGCCGTTAGTCAGGCGGTAAACCCCGTCGAGGCGGGCATATTCGCCTACCCGCAAATTGCGGAGCGTGCGGCAGTTGGTCAGGCGGGCAAAGCGGCCAATCACGCCGAGTTCGGACGAAACCGAGCGGGCATATTCCTGAATCATCGCCGTAATCTTCTCAATAACAGCCGATTTGTGCCGGTATAAGGCTAAAATATAGGCCAAATGCGCCGAAAGCCGGTCGTAAACCGGGACTTCGCGCCCTCCTTTTTCGTTCAAAACGCTTACGAGGCTGCCGTTGCCGAAACTGCTTACGCCTTCTACGGCCAGCATATCGACATTTTCTATAACTGCCTGTTCTTCAACAATATAATTGGCAACGTAATTTCTTACCTGTCCGATATAAACGTTGTCGCCAAGCCGGCAGTTGTGGATTGTGGCGTTGAAAAGGCCGGTGTGCTTCTTCACTCCGCCGAAAAAAGTAACGTAATCGTCGAAACGCCCGATTTTCACTTCGCCCGAAAAATTTACGTTTCTAACGTATTCGGGATTAAAACTTTCAGCCACGTCAATCAGGCTCCAATCCTCGCAGCGGCAAGCCTGCGCCTGCAAAACTGCTATTTCATTTTTGGTTAGTTTCCGGTACATATTTTTTGTTTTCAAATTTGTTCAAATCTTGCAGTATTCCACTGAAATACAATCGGTTCCGTTTTCAGGTAGGGTTCGGCTTTCCGGCGGTCGCCGTCGCTCAAATATTTTGGAGTATTATAATATTGCAGCAACTGTCCCGATTCGGGATTATATGAAAATTGCATCAGCGGTATATCCAAGGGAATCAAGGCATTATGAGCCTTTGAATCGTCAGGAGGAATTTCTGTTTTCAGGAAACTTTTTTCGTCGGCCGGAATGAAAAACAGTTCGTTTTTCAACTTTTTCCATGTAATGGAATAAAACTCGATGTAACTGTCGCAAACAGGAGCGCAATCGGTTGAAATCAAGCAAATTATCTTTGAATCGTTGGCCATTGTCAGCACTAACAGTTCCAGAATCCCTTTTCCATTGCGGATTTTCAGATAATCGCCTGTCAGGTTCAGCACGGCGCAGGAATCGCCAAAACTGTTTTCAACCTCGCTGTTCAAACCTGATTTGAATAATTCTGCCATTTCTGCACGTTTTTCTTCCGTTATTGATGGTAAAAGCGGCTCCGGAAGCGACAAAAATACCGCTTCGGCCGTCTGTCCGAACGCCGGAACCGACAAGGCCATAAAAGCAAATGCGAGGCCTATCTTACTCATAATCAGCAATATAATTTTATATAAACTCATAAAATTACTCATTTTAACGCCCCAAAGATAAAGTTTATTTGGCAAATTTTGAATTTTATAAGTAAAAAATATTACCTTTGAGCGTAAAATTAAAATTGTATGAAAGAATTAATTACAACTTTGGTCAACGGGAAACTGAATTTGCAAAGTTCCGCCGTTTTGAAAAAGGCGATAGCTGCGGTAAAAACGCCTTACACAATGATTTACCTCAATTCAAATCCTGTTGAGTGGGCGCCGTATTCCCAAGAAAGGATGCTGAAAATCGCAAAGGATACCGGCGCGGCATTGACTTATTCCGACCGGCTGAAATCCATTAATGGCGAGATAAAGCCCTGGCCTGTAACAGATTATCAATTCGGCAGCGTTCGCGAGGATTTCGATTTCGGAGCAGTCTGGCTTTGCAGTACCGAAATTATCCGGGAAATCGTTTCGGACGAAGATGAAGACGATTTGAAATACGCCGCTCTTTATGATTTAAGGTTGAGAATATCAGAGTTTCATATAATTACCCACGTAAAGGAATTTTTATATACCGAACTCGACGCGGACAGCCGCAAGTCGGGCGAAAAACTTTTCGATTACGTGAATCCGAAAAACCGCGAAGTTCAAGCCGAAATGGAAGCCTGTTTCCTTGAACATTTGAGGAAAGACGGCGCTTTGCTGGAACCGGTTTTCAAAGCGGTTGATTTTGAATCGGAAAAATTTCCGCTTGAAGCCAGCGTCATAATTCCCGTCAAAAATCGCGAAAAAACGATTGAAGAGGCCGTCAAGTCGGCGCTTGGCCAGAAAACGGACTTTGCGTTCAACGTGATTGTGGTGGATAATCATTCGTCCGACAATACGACAAAAATTCTGTCTCGTTTGGCCGAGGAAAACCGGAATCTTGTCCATATCATCCCAGATTACAGGCATTTAGAGATTGGCGGCTGCTGGAACGAGGCCATTATGGACGCTCGTTGCGGCCGTTTTGCCGTCCAACTCGACAGCGATGATTTGTACATCGACGACCGGACGCTCCAAAAGATTATAAACGCTTTCTACGAGCAGAAAACGGCAATGATTATCGGCTCATATAAATTGGTGGATTTCAACCTCAAAGAAATCCCGCCCGGAATTATCGACCACCGCGAATGGACGCCTGAAAACGGACGGAATAATGCGTTGAGAATCAACGGGCTTGGCGCTCCGAGGGCTTTTTATACCCCGATTATCAGGGAAATAAAATTTCCGAACGTGAGTTACGGCGAGGATTATGCCGTTTGTTTGGCTGTTTCGCGGAATTACCAAATCGGGCGCATTTACGAGCCGCTGTATCTTTGCCGCCGCTGGGACGGAAATTCCGACAGTAATCCCGACGTCGCGCTACTGAACGCCCGCAATGCCTACAAAGACAGTTTGCGCTGCATGGAAATTGATGCGCGGATAGTGTGATGCAAGATTAAAATCAGTCAAAATATGCGGATAAGATTTGCGCCGATTTTCATTCTTTTTCAACCATTTTTAAAACACTAAAAAATATGCAAAATCCACATTTTTTAATATTTTAGACAAAAACTTGCCGTTTTTGGCGGTTTTTAAAGGAAAAATATCTTTTTTCGCCAAAAAAATTTTAAAGTTGTGTCTTAATGTGGTAATATTTTTTATGATTTTCAGTGCGTATAATGAAATTTTTTCGGAAATTTGCAGTGCGTATAAATTTCATAAGTCTGATGAGGGTGGAGCTTCCCCGAGAGCGGGGAGGCTCCGCTTGTTTTTAAATTATTTTTGATTATCTTTGCCAATATTTTTTCATTTTTATTATGAAACCGAATAAGGAAATTATTTTTCTGACGCCCAACACGAGCGAATTTTACAGAGAATGTCTGGCAGAGGCAGTTTCGTTCCGCTTCGACCGTATGCCTGACAATTCGTGGCGCAGATTTGTTTCGGATATTACGCCGGAAGAGGCTTTTGCGCGGCTCGACCAAATAACTTCGCATACTTTGCGCGTCTGCGAACATTCTTTCGATGAGGAAAACGAGCGTTGGGGCGCACAGCGGCATTTGGAAATGAGTTTTGAACTGCGCGAAGGCGATTCAACCTATATCTTTTCGGCAGAAATAAATATCCGCCGTCTGGATTGCCTGACGGCGAAATATTTGCTAAAACCGCTGTAAATTAGTTATTTAAATGCCAAATTGCGTCATTGACAAAACATTTTACCCTTCCTCATTAACCCAATTTTCCACTTCTTTGACTTTTTTAAATAAATCGGAGGCAAAGACAAAATCGTTGAGGCGGGTGTTGTTTGAACTCATTATCTCGTCTTTGTTGCCTTCCCAGGCCTTCTCGCCGTCGGCAATAAAGATAATTTGCTCGCCGATGTTCATCACCGAGTTCATATCGTGGGTATTGATGACGGTCGTAATGTTGTATTCTTTTGTGATGTCGTGAATCAAATCGTCGATGAGCAGCGATGTTTTGGGGTCGAGGCCGGAATTTGGCTCGTCGCAAAACAGGTATTTCGGATTCAGGGCAATAGCCCGCGCAATGGCCACGCGCTTCATCATTCCGCCGCTTATTTCGCCCGGATATAGCGATTCGGCGCCGGTCAGGTTTACGCGTTCGAGGCAGAATTGCCCGCGTTTTTCCCTTTCCTTGCGGCTGTCGCGGGTAAACATCAGCAGCGGGAAAGTTACGTTTTCCATAACTGTCATCGAATCAAACAGCGCCGAACCCTGAAACAGCATCCCCATCTCGCGACGCAGGAGTTTCAGTTCTTTCAGTTTCATCCGCGTCAGGTCGCGCCTGTCGTAGAGAATCTGGCCTGAATCGGGGCGCAAAAGGCCAACTAATGTCTTAATAAACACAGTTTTACCCGAACCGCTCTGCCCGATAATCAGGTTTGTTTTGCCTTTCTCGAAAGTGGCCGAAATATTTTTCAGGACTTCCTTGTCCTCAAAGGATTTGCAGATATCTTTAACTTCAATCATTTTGCCAGCATTAAATGTGTAATTACAAGGTCGAAAACGAGAATCAGCACGCTGCACATCACAACCGAATCGGTGCTGGCTTTGCCAACTTGAAGCGCCCCGCCTTTCACGTAATATCCATAAAACGAAGAAACAGAGGCTATTATAAATGCAAACGACATTGATTTTACAATGGAATATCCTATATAATAGGGCTGAAACCAGTACTGGATGCCGTATTCGTACTTGGCAACCGTAATCATATCCGTCGCAAATGCAATAAGATAGCCGCCGCAGACGCCGAAAAACATACTGAAAATCACCAAAACGGGAATGAAAACGACAAACGCCGCTATCTTTGGCAATATCAGATAGTTAGCCGAATTGACGCCCATTATTTCCAGAGCGTCAATCTGTTCTGTAACCCTCATCGTTCCAAGTTCGGACGCGATATTCGAGCCGACTTTTCCTGCTAAAATCAGGCTCATAATTGTCGATGAAAATTCGAGCAGGATTGTTTCACGGGTGATGTACCCGACAGTAAAACTCGGAATCATAGGCGATTGTATATTCAGCGAAACCTGAATCGTAAGTACCGCCCCGATGAAAACGGATATGAAAATAACTATCCACAGCGAATCGACGCCAAGTTTGTAGATTTCGGTCAGCGTTTGGCGGAAAAAAACGCTCCAACGCTCAGGAACAGTGAGCGTTCGCAGCATCAATATAATGTATCGGCCAAATTTTCGTAATGCTTCAATCATTTTAAGGAAAATTCTTTTTGTCTTGAAATAATCTGCAAATGTAATGAATTTTTACTACTTTTGCCAAAAATTTGAATTGTTTTTTATGGAACAGACTATTCTTCGCACCGAAGACCTTGTAAAACGGTATCGAAACCGCACCGTAGTGAACCACGTTTCGATTGACGTCCGCCAGGGCGAAATTGTCGGGCTTTTGGGGCCTAACGGAGCCGGGAAAACCACCACTTTTTATATGGCGGTAGGGCTGGTAACGCCCAATAAGGGGCGGATTTTCCTCGACGAGGAAGATATTACCAAATATCCGGTTTACCGCCGCGCCCAGATTGGAATCGGCTATCTGGCGCAGGAAGCCTCGGTTTTCCGCAAACTGACCGTAGAAGACAATATCCGCGCAGTGCTGGAAATGACCGGCCAAAAGCCCGAAGAACAGCACGAAAAAATGGAAAGCCTGATAGCCGAATTCGGCCTTCAAAAAGTGCGCAAAAACCTTGGCGACCGCCTGTCGGGCGGCGAAAGGCGAAGGGTGGAAATAGCCCGCTGTTTAGCCATAAATCCGAAGTTTATAATGCTCGACGAACCTTTTGCCGGCGTTGACCCGATAGCGGTACAGGATATTCAGCAGATTGTCGGGCGGCTGAAACACAAGAACATAGGCATCCTGATTACCGACCACAACGTTCACGAAACATTGAGCATTACCGACCGCGCCTACCTGCTTTTCGAGGGCAAAGTGCTGTTTCAGGGCGTAGCCGAAGAACTTGCCGAAAACCCGATTGTCAGGGAAAAATATCTTGGCCGCGATTTCGAGTTGCGGCGGAAAAATCTTTGACAGGCGTTTTGCGTAATTTTTTATTTTTCAGCCACATCGCCCGCCATTTCTCCGATAATATAAAGTGGTTTGCCGTTTTTTGTAGATTTATGGAAATCACTTTTAAATCCAATGTGAGGTGAGTATTTTACCAGATTTTCGACTGTTATTGGTTGGGATGATTGCTTTTTGAGACTCTCATATCC
>JAISUN010000107.1 GCA_031272085.1 Dysgonamonadaceae bacterium
GCGGCTATTGTTTTTCCGTCGATTAATTGCATATTTTTTACCACCGTTTACCAAACTTCCCTTTGCCGGAAAATTTTGTGGTTGTCATCATCTTCATCATTTTGCGGGTTTCTTCAAACTGTTTCAGGAGTTTGTTTACTTCCTGCGGGCTTGTTCCGCTGCCTTTGGCTATTCTGGCGCGGCGCGAACCGTTCAGGATACCCGGATTGGCGCGTTCTTCCGGCGTCATAGAATAGATGATTGCTTCAATACTCTTGAATGCGTCGTCGTCGATATCGAGGTCTTTTATCGATTTGCCGACGCCCGGAATCATCGAGGCCAAGTCTTTCAGATTTCCCATTTTCTTGATTTGATGAATCTGATTCAGGAAATCGGTAAAATCGAACTGGTTTTTGGCGATTTTTTTCTGCAAACGGCGGGCTTCCTCTTCGTCGTACTGCTCCTGAGCCTTTTCGACAAGTGAAACAATGTCGCCCATTCCGAGGATTCTGTCGGCCATACGAGCCGGGTGAAACGGGTCGATAGCCTCCATTTTTTCGCCTGTTCCGACAAATTTTATCGGTTTATCGACAATGGTTCGTATTGAAAGCGCCGCTCCGCCGCGTGTATCGCCGTCGAGTTTCGTGAGGATTACGCCGTCGAAATCGAGGCGGTCGTTAAATTCTTTTGCGGTATTGACTGCGTCCTGACCGGTCATCGAATCGACTACGAACAGCGTTTCATCGGGCTTTACGGCCTGTTTGATGGCCGCAATCTCGTTCATCATCTGTTCGTCTATCGCGAGGCGGCCGGCCGTATCGATGATTATCACGTCGTATCCGAACTGTTTAGCGTGCCGCAGCGCATTTTTCGCTATCTGGACAGGGTCTTTGCTTTCGGGTTCGCTGTAAACTTTCACGCCGATTTGCTCGCCAAGCGTCTTCAACTGCTCGATAGCGGCCGGACGGTAAACGTCGTCGGCTACCAGCAGCGGGTTTTTGCCCTTTTTCTCTTTCAGCATTTTGGCTAATTTGCCCGAAAATGTCGTTTTTCCGGAGCCTTGCAAGCCCGACATCAGGATTATGGAGGGGATGTTTTTCAGGTTCATTTCCGAAGTTTCGCCTCCCATCAGGGCTGCGAGTTCGTCGTGAACGATTTTGACCATCAACTGACCGGGCTTTACGGCCGTCAGCACGTTTTGGCCGAGCGCCTTATCTTTTACCGTATCGGTAAAAGTTTTTGCCACTTTGTAATTGACGTCGGCGTCGAGCAGCGCTTTCCGCACGTCTTTCAGCGTTTCGGCAATATTGAGTTCGGTAATTTTGCCTTCGCCTTTAATTACCTTTAACGAGCGTTCAAGTTTATCGCTTAAATTTTCAAACATAACCAATTAATTAATTTTGAATGAATGAATTTTGAATAATACAAATTCAACCTGTTCTTTTAATAAGGCGCAAAGATACAACTTTTTCCCGAAAAATTAAAATTTTCTTACTCTGCCGGGGTAAAATCTAATTGCTTGCGTTCGAGATTGGCTTTTACGACTTTTATACGCATCGGGTCGCCGAGGTTGTAGCGGCGTTTGGTGCGGATACCAATCAGGCAGTAGGTTTTTTCGTCAAATTCGTAGTGGTCGTCCACGAGGTCGCGTATAGGCACCATACCTTCGCAGGCGTTGTCGGCAATTTCCACGTACAGACCCCATTCGGTTACGCCCGAAATTGTGCCGTCGAAAACCATACCGATTTTGTCGGACATAAATTCTACCTGCTTGTATTTTATCGATGTGCGCTCGGCGTTCATCGACAGGGTTTCCATATCGGAACAGTGCTTGCAGTCGTCCTCTACCTGCTGCTGGTTGGCCGAGCGTCCGCCTGCGGCGTAAAGTTCGAGCAGCCGGTGCACCATCAGGTCGGGATAGCGGCGTATGGGCGAGGTAAAATGGGTGTAATATTTGAACGAAAGCCCGTAATGGCCGATGTTTTGCGTAGAGTAAACGGCTTTTGCCATCGAGCGGATAGCCAGCGTTTCGACTAAATTCTGCTCTTTTTTGCCTTGGGCTTTTTCCAACATCCGGTTTATGCTTTTCGATATTTCGGAGTGGCTGCCCTTGTCCTTTACTTTATATCCGAAACGGCGCACAAATTCGGCAAATGTGGTCAGTTTTTCGGGATTGGGGCGGTCGTGGATTCGATAGACAAATGTGCGTGGTTTGCGGCCGCGGCTGACTTTTCCGATATGTTCGGCTACAAGGCGGTTAGCCAAGAGCATAAATTCTTCAATCAGAAAATTGGAGTCGGTCGAGTTTTTGAAATAAACCCGTAACGGTTTTCCGGTTTCGTCGATTTCAAATTTCACTTCGGCGCGTTCAAAACTGATTGCTCCGTTTTTGAAACGTTTGTCTTTCAGTATTTTAGCGAGGCGGTCGAGGGTCAGGATTTCTTCGCTCATATCGCCCTGACCGGTTTCGATGACCTGTTGCGCTTCGTCGTAATTGAAACGGCGGTCGGAATTTATTACGGTTTTTACTATCCTGAAATTTTTCACTTCGGCTTCGTCGGTCAGTTCCACGACGGTCGAGAAGCAAAGTTTGTCCTCGTGCGGGCGGAGCGAGCAAAGTCCGTTGCTCAAAGTTTCGGGCAACATAGAGACGGTGCGGTCAACCAAATAAACCGATGTTGCGCGTTTGAAAGCCTCTTTGTCGATGATGCTTCCGGGCTTCACGTAATGGCTCACGTCGGCGATATGGACGCCCACTTCCCAGTTGCCGTTGTCGAGGCGGCGCAGCGAGAGGGCGTCGTCGAAATCTTTTGCATCTTTCGGGTCGATAGTGAAGGTGGGAACTCCGCGGAAATCTTCACGGCGGGCAATTTCGTCGTCCGGAATAGCGGACGGGATTTTTTCGGCTTCTTTTTCCACGCGCTCCGGATAGTGGTAAGGCAGCCCAAATTCGGCGAGGATGGCGTGCATTTCGGTCTGGTTTTCGCCCGGATTTCCCAGAATATCAATCACTTCGCCTTCGGGATTGCTGGCTTTTACCGGCCAGCGCGTTATTTTTACTACTACTTTTTGTCCGTCTTTTGCGCCTCCGAGTTTATCTTTCGGGATGAGGATATCCTGCGCAAGGATTTTGCTGTCGGTAAGCATAAAAGCCTGATTACGGCCTATTTCCATCACACCTACGTAAGCGTTCTGATTTCGTTCGGTAATTTCAATGACTTCGGCTTCGGGGGTGCGCCCTTTGCGGCGGGCGAGTATTTGCGCCTTCACGCGGTCGCCGTTCATAGCGTGGAGCGAGTTGCGCTCGGCCACGAAAAGGGCGTCGCCGCCGTCGTCGGGGACGAATGAATTTTTGCCGTTTGAACGGCGTTCAAAACGCCCTTCGGCAATGGTTCCCAGTCCGTTGAGGCGGTATTTTCCGCGTTCTGTTTCGAGCAAAAATTCTTCCTGCTGCAATTCGGCGAGGCTTGCAGCCACTATCTGCCTGTTAGCCTGCGAGGTAACTCCTATTTCGGCGCTTACCTGCCGGTAGTTCATCTGTTCTTTTGGATGAGAGTTGAATAAATTTACAATCCTACTTACTATTTGCTTCTTATTCAGACGTTTATCTGATTTCTGGCCTTTTTGATTATTTTTTGACATTTAACACGATAAATAAAAAATTTCACAAATGTACGAAAAAAATAACAGTTTTCACAAAAATAGATGTTTTTTATCAGTTATTCGTCAATTTCGCCATAAAAGG
The DNA here is from genome assembly GCA_031272085.1 of Dysgonamonadaceae bacterium. Taxonomy (GTDB): domain Bacteria; phylum Bacteroidota; class Bacteroidia; order Bacteroidales; family Azobacteroidaceae; genus Azobacteroides. The sequence goes on from JAISUN010000107.1 coordinate 3,725, forward strand.
AAATCGATTGTCGGTTAATGGAATTTACGCGGACAAAGGCTTTCCCGTTGTCATATACTTCGATAAAATACTGATACTTATCCTGTTCCGAAATGGCCTGAAACGAAATCTGGATTGTGCCTTTTTCGTTGTCCTGCAAGGAATAATCAAGCGTTTGCGCCTCAAAATTAAGGCCTTTGCCGCCGCCGTAAGGAATATTGTATGCCACGCCGAAGTAAGGCAAATAAGAAACAAGCGTATCGCCCTTTATTTCAACCGAATACAAAGAAGTAAGCGGTCGTGCGTTCCCCTGCGCAGGTATTACGTAATCGACATTTACGCGGTAATGCTGGCTTTCGATTTTTTGCCGTATATTTGCGGCCTGTTCCGCTTTGGAAGCGGTTTTCTGCGAAGAACAGCCGATTGCCGCCAGAATTATCGCCGCTAATAAAAAAATCCGTTTCATAAATTCACTGTTTTTTTGATGTTTTATGCTAAATTATCCGCAAAGTTAGAAAAAAATAATGCAAATATCAAAACGTTTTTGTAACTTTACATTTTATTTGAGTTTTTTTAAGAATGGAAAACAGTTTACCGGCCATAAGGCTTGAAGATACAGGGCGTTACGGGCGATATTACGACGAAAACCGGTTTTGGGCAAAAATCCGGAAAATAGCGCAAAAAGCGGGACAAAAGGCGCTCGAACCCTTTATGCTGCTCTATTACACCCTGAAAGACGGCAATGTTTCGCTCAAAAACAAGGCTTATATTGTGGGCGCTCTGGGATATTTCATTTTGCCGACCGATTTGCTGCCCGATTTTATCGCCGGACTTGGTTATACCGACGATATGGCGGTTGCATACCTGCTCATCCGGCATCTAAAAAGCAGCATCACGCCCGAAATCCGCGAAAAAACTGATAAAAAACTTAAAGAAATTACGGGAAATGGGGACAGCAACCTCGATGCAGACTATTCCCGCGGCCGCAATGTGCCGGACGAGGATATTGAGAGGCTTTGATAAGCGGTTCAATAATATTAAATTATCGACAAAAAATTTATATATTGTCAAAAATTTGTATCTTTGCCAAAAATAAATTTATTAAGTATAGAAAATATGAGATATATACTTTTGCCCATTTTTATATTGACGCTCTATTTTTCCGGCAATGCCCAAAAGGTTATCACAATGGAAAAAGACGGCGGAGTTTACAAAATCCCCTGTGTTGTTAATGGTGTGAAAATGAAATTTATTTTCGACACAGGTGCTGCTAATGTGTGCATTTCTGAAACAATGGCGGAGTATCTTTACGAAAACGATTATTTGACAAAGGAAGATATTCTGGGGAAAGGGCAATCCACCGTTGCTGACGGCAGAATTGTGGATAATGTCATTATCAGATTGCGCGATATTGAAATTGCGGGCTTGCATTTGAGCAATGTAAAAGCCGTCGTGATTGAAGGACAAAAAGCCCCCTGCTGCTTGGACAAACAGCCATACAGGAACTTGGGCTTGTTACTATTGATGGAAACCGCCTGATTATACACAACCTTGAAGGCGAATATAGCGAAGTAGAAATTGATAAATTAGTCGAACAAGCAGTAAAATATGAAGATAATGAAAGTTACTCTGCTGCAATAGAGTGTTATTTGAAAGTTGAAAATAATTGGGGATTGTCTGCGTATGGATCAAGATGTTTAGCATATTGTTATTTCCAAAACAATCAATGGGAAGAATGTTTGCAAGTGTGCAAACGATGGATTAGAGAATATGATAAAGAAAATGATGACACTGAAAAATCGTTTATATACGGCTTTATGGCAGGTAGTTATAATTTTGGTTTGGAAGATTATAAACAAGCAATACTTTGGTATCAAAAAACGATTACTATTGTGGAAAAAATTAATGGAACAGGAAGCGCAGCAAACTTCAAATATTTACTTGCTGACTGT
>JAISUN010000064.1 GCA_031272085.1 Dysgonamonadaceae bacterium
TTGCCCGTTTGCAGCCTGCACAATCAAATCTGTCAGACTGGTATTACGGACATTTTCACGAGCATAAATTGGAGCGGCATCACGGCGTGAATTTCCGCCTTTGCGATTGCGGGGAAATAAATGAGTTCAGGAACTCAAATCAGTGATTTTTGTGTGCAAATCTGTGTGCAAATAAATTAAAGAAACCCACAATTACCTGTAAAATCGGGGCTTGCGTGCAGCCTTGCATTCGCCGACTTGTGTGCAAATTGTGTGTACATATAAAAATCAAAAGGACTCACAATCTCTTGTAAGTCCCTCATTTTCAGCGTGGGCGTTGACGGATTCGAACCGCCGACCCTCTGCTTGTAAGGCAGATGCTCTGAACCAGCTGAGCTAAACGCCCGAAGTTTTTAATCGCTGCTTTATCTCTCAAAAGCGGTGCAAAGGTAATGCTTTTTTTTGAATCTGCAAGGGTTTTTCAATTTTTTTTTGAAAATTCGGGAATTTTTCCTACTTTTGTGCTGAAACATTGCTTCAAACTTTAATTTTTTTACTCGAAATTTCTAATTATGGCTGTATATTTGCAGGTCTCGGCCCTCACTAAATCTTTTGGCGACAAATTGCTGTTTGCCGACGTCGCTTTTGGCATCGACGAAGGGCGTAAAACAGGCCTGATTGCCCGCAATGGCGCAGGAAAATCTACCTTGCTCAACATCATCGCCGGACGGGAAGACCGCGACGCGGGCGAAATAGTGTTCCGACGTGGCCTGCGCGTGGGTTATCTGCTGCAAAACCCTGAACTGCCGTCCGAATTGTGCGTTCTCGACGCCGTTCTGCAAAAATGGCGCGAATTACATTCGGAATTCGAACTTACCGAGTCGGAATCATCTCGCGAACTGCTTGCTAAACAACTGCTTACGCAACTGAATATTACCGATTTGAACCAAAAAACAGGCGAACTGTCGGGCGGGCAGTTGAAACGCGCTGCATTGGCGGCAGTGCTTGTTACAGAGCCGGATTTGCTGCTTCTCGACGAGCCTACGAATCATCTCGACCTCGAAATGATTGAGTGGCTGGAAGATTATTTGAGCCGTTCGCGGATGACGCTGCTGATGGTTACTCACGACCGCTATTTCCTCGACCGCGTATGCAACGAAATAATTGAACTCGACAACGGGCAAATATATTCATACAAAGGCAATTACGATTATTATCTCGAAAAACGGCAGGAACGGATTGACGCCCGAAATGCCGAACTCGAACGGGCAAACAACCTGTTCCGCACCGAATTGGAATGGTACCGCCGCCAGCCGCAGGCTCGCGGAACCAAGGCCAAAGCCCGGATTGACGCATTTCACGAACTCGAAAACAAGGTTCGCTCGGCCGCCTCAGCAGGCAACCTGAAACTCACAACAAAAGCGTCGTACATCGGAAACAAGATTTTTGAGGCGAAAGCGGTTACAAAACGTTTCGGCGATACGGTGATTGCCGAAAATTTCAATTATACTTTTTCGCGCTACGAAAAACTTGGAATTGCCGGCGCAAACGGAGCCGGAAAATCGACTTTCGTCCGTATGCTGCTCGGCGAAATCAGCCCCGACAGCGGTTCTTTCGACATTGGCGAAACCGTCCGCTTCGGATATTATTCGCAGGACGGACTGCAATTCGACGAGCAGATGAAGGTCATAGATGTTGTCCAAAACATTGCGGAAGTGATTGAAACCGGCGCAGGCAAACGGCTTACGGCCTCGCAGTTTCTGCAACATTTCCTGTTTCCGCCCGAAAAACAGCACGATTTTGTGCATAAATTGAGCGGCGGCGAAAAACGGCGGCTTTATCTCTGCACCGTCTTAATTAAAAATCCGAATTTTCTGATTCTCGACGAGCCGACTAACGACTTGGATATCATTACGTTGAATATTCTGGAAGAATATCTTGCCGCATTTCGGGGTTGCCTGATTGTGATTTCGCACGACCGGTATTTTATGGACAAGGTAATCGACCACCTTTTTGTATTTAAAGGCAACGGCGAGATTCAAGATTTCCCCGGAAATTATTCTCAATATAGGGAATGGAGCCGGATTGAGGAAAAAAATGAGCGTTTGCGCGAAGGTAAAAATGAAAAACCGGCAGAAAATAAGGCTTCAAAACCGCGCAATGAAAATAACGCTAAAAAACTGACATTCAAAGAAAAACGCGAATTAGAGGAACTCGAACAGGCAATTCCCGAATTAGAAGAGGAACAAAAATCGCTCGAAGCGGAATTGTCGGACAGTTCGCTGAATCACAGCGAATTACTGGCTAAATCGCAGCGAATAAGCGCAATAATTGCCGAATTGGACGAGAAAACCGAACGCTGGCTCGAACTGTTAGAAAAGGCGGAAGCCTGATTACAGCGCCTGCTCCAAATCGGCGATAATGTCGTCCGCATCTTCAAGCCCCACCGAAAAACGAAAAATGCCGTCGCCCGCAAACTCGCGCCACGAGGCTAATTGCGCGGGAGTATCGAAGCGGAAAGTCGTTTTCAGCAAGTCCTCGGTATTCAGGTAAAAAATCAGCGAACGATGGTGTCCAAGCGATACCGCATAATGGATAATCTTCAATTTTTCGGCCAATTTGCGCGATGTAGCCCGCCCGTCGGCCGTTTGAAAAGTGATGATTCCCGAAAAATTGCGCATCTGTTTAAGGGCGAGTTCGTGCTGCGGATGCGAAATCAGGCCGGGATAGACAACGCGGGTAACTTTCGGATGCTGTTCGAGCCAAACAGCGATTTTCAGCGCATTTTCTTCGTGAGCCTTCATCCGGAGCGGGAAAGTTGCGATGCCGCGCATAATGAGCCACGCATTGAACGGGCTGATTGTCCCGCCAAGCCGGATGGACGTTTTTTTGCGGAGCGGCGCAAGGTCGGCTTTCCGCCCGATAATTGCGCCTCCGAGCGCGTCGCCGTGGCCGCCCAAATACTTTGTGAGCGAGTGGATTACAAAATCTGCGCCCAATTCTGTCGGTCGTGTTGCCGCAGGAGTGGCAAAAGTGGAATCGACGGCGAGTTTCGCTCCCGCCTCGTGTGCAATTTTTGCAACTGCTTCTATATCAGTCAGACGCAACAGCGGATTGCAGGGCGTTTCGATATAGACGAGCCGCGTATTCGGCCGCAAAGCCGCTCTCACAGCCTCAATGTCGGAAGTATTGACTTTCGTAATTTCTATGCCGAGCGCGGGCAGCATTTCGTTGGTCATTTCCGAAAGAGCGGCGTATGCAACATCGCTGACTACCGCGTGGGAACCGGCTTTCAGAAAGTGCAGCAGCAGCGACGAAATCGCGCTCATCCCGCTTGCAAAAGCCACAGCCGATTCGGCATTTTCGAGGGCTGCAAGTTTCTCTTCCAACTGGCTGATAGTGGGATTTCCCCAGCGCGTGTAAATCCAGGGCGTGTCCGCTTCCAAGCCTTCGACCGAAAATCCGGTGTCGGCATCTACTGCGTAAGTTGTTGACATTACGATATTTGGAGCAGATGCGCGGGTAACGGGGTCGGGCGATTCGCCTGCGTGAACGGCCTTCGTTTGCTCGCCGATGCCCTCCGGCAATATGTTTTTTTCTGACATAACTCAATAATTTTCAAGCGCAAAATTAGCGTTTTTTCAAGAAATAAACAATACCTCGACTGTGGTATATTTTTTTGCAAAATTCAAAAATAAATGTTACCTTTGTTACGTTTTTCAATAAAATATTATTATGATAACTTTAATTAACAAACTGTATTTCAGAAAATTAGCCCTGTTAATTTTCATTTCTGCCGCAGCGCTTACCGCCTCGGCAAGTACGAAAGTAACCGATTTCAGGAAAATCAACCAAAACACCGTTGAAATCAGGCTTTCGGATAATAAAACGCTAACTATCGACTTTTACGGCGACAATATTTTCCGCCTGTTTTGCGACCCGGCGGGAGGCGAAATCCGCGACCCGGAAGCGAAACCGGAAGCAAAAATCTTGGTCGAACAGCCGCGAAAAGCAGTTGCAACCCTCAATTTGAGCGAAAAAAACAATTTGCTGCTCATAAAAACCGCAAAAATAAGAGTCGAAATAGACAAAACAACCTCATTATTAAAGGTTTATAATATAAAAAACAATTCTCTTGCCTTTGAAGAAATTGAACCTCTCGCTTTCGACAGCGACAAGGTAACTCTTGCGTTAAACGCTGACAGCGAGGAGTTTTTCTACGGCGGCGGCGTTCAAAATGGACGCTTTTCGCATCGCGGAAAAATTATTTCAATAGAAAATCAGAACAGTTGGACTGACGGCGGAGTTGCTTCGCCTGCTCCATTTTACTGGTCAACAAATGGTTATGCTCTAATGTGGCACACTTTCCGCAAAGGAAAATACGACTTCGGCGCAAGCGGGAAAAACAAGGTTAAAATAGCGCACGAAACCTCATATTTAGACGTTTTTGTGATGATTAACGACCGTCCGACCGCCTTGTTGAACGATTATTATCAACTGACCGGAAACCCTGTCCTGCTGCCGAAATTCGGCTTTTACGAAGGCCACCTCAACGCCTACAACCGCGATTACTGGAAGGCCGACACGACCGGAATTTTGTTTGAAGACGGGCTTCGTTACCGCGAAAGCCAGAAGGACAGCACGGGAATTAAGGAATCGCTGAACGGCGAAAAAAATAACTACCAGTTTTCGGCGCGGGCTGTCATCGACCGCTACCGCAATCACGATATGCCGCTCGGATGGATTCTTCCAAACGATGGATACGGAGCAGGTTACGGACAAACCGAAACTCTGGACGGCAATATTCAAAATCTAAAATCGCTCGGCGATTATGCCCGTTCAAAAGGCGTGGAAATCGGCCTCTGGACGCAATCAGACCTGCATCCGAAAGACGGCGTAAGCGCACTTTTGCAGCGCGATATAATCAAGGAAGTCCGCGATGCGGGCGTCCGCGTGCTGAAAACCGACGTGGCCTGGGTTGGCGCAGGATATTCCTTCGGCCTGAACGGAATTGCCGACGTTGCGCAAATTATGACTAAATACGGCTCCGGCAGCCGGCCTTTCATCATTTCGCTCGACGGCTGGGCAGGCACTCAACGTTACGCAGGCATCTGGTCGGGCGACCAGACCGGCGGAGTTTGGGAATATATCCGTTTTCACATACCGACTTATATCGGCTCCGGACTTTCGGGCATTCCGAACATCACATCCGATATGGACGGCATTTTCGGCGGGAAAAACCAGACGGTAAATATCCGCGATTTTCAATGGAAAACGTTCACTCCCATGCAGTTGAATATGGACGGCTGGGGTACTAACGAAAAATATCCACACGCCCTCGGCGAGCCTGCCGCTTCGATTAACCGCTGGTATCTGAAACTGAAATCTATGCTGGTTCCATACACTTACAGCATTGCAAAAGAAGCAGTTAGCGGCTATCCAATCATCCGCGCAATGTTCCTTGAATATCCAAACGACTACACCCGCGGGACGGCTACTCAATATCAGTTTATGTACGGGAAAGATTTTTTGGTCGCGCCCGTATATCAGTCCACAAAAGCCGATGAACAGGGCAACGACGTCCGCAACGGCATTTATTTGCCCGAAGGTTCGTGGTTCGACTGGTTTACCGGCGAGCGTTACGAAGGAGGGCGGATTATCAACGATTATCCCGCTCCAATCTGGAAATTGCCGGTTTTCGTGCGCGAAGGTGCGATTATCCCGCTTGCAAATCCCAATAATAATGTCAGCGAAATCGACCGCAGCCACCGGATTTACGAGTTTTATCCCTCCGGGAAAAGCAGTTTTACGGAATACGACGACGACGGGATTTCGGAAGCATACAAAACGGGAAAATTTTCCGAAACACTGATTACATCATCGCTCGACGCAAAGGGAAATGTCCGGATTACCGTAAATCCCGCGAAAGGCGGTTTTTCGGGATTCGTGAAAAATCGCTCGACCGAATTTAGAATAAACGCAGGCAAACGTCCTGCCGCAGTTTCCGCAAAAATCGGAAAAACAACGGTAAAATTAAAAGAAGCCGCATCAAAAGCGGAGTTTCAGAACGGCGAAAACCTGTTTTTCTTCGACGAAAAACCCGAACTCAACCGTTTTGCAACTCCCGGAAGCGAGTTCGCAAAAGTCAGCATCGTAAAAAATCCGATGATTCTCGTAAAACTTGCTTCAACAGATATTACGGCTAATGCTATTTCATTGACAGTCAATGGTTTTGAGTTGAAAAGCGAGGATAAACATCTCGTAAAAACAGGAAAACTTGCGGCTCCCGCAAATTTCCGTATAGGCGAAAAAGACGCTGCGGCATATACGCTGAAACCCGCTTGGGATGCGGTTGCCAATGCCGATTATTACGAAATCGAATTTCAGGGAATGTCGTACAGCACAATCCGCTCAACCGAACTGCTTTTTGAAGGCCTGACGCCCGAAACCGGCTATTCGTTCAAACTGCGGGCAGTGAACTGCGACGGCGTTTCGGACTGGACTTCGCTTTCGGCTAAAACGCTGGCAAATCCTTTGGAATTTGCGATACGCGGAATTGCAGGCGAATGTAGCGTGCGGAATCAGCGCGGCGAAGGGCTGAACCGGCTGTTCAACTTCGACGAAACGGATATGTGGCACACGCGCTACGACACGATTGCGACGCCATTTGAAATAATTATCGACCTCAAAAGTTTCAATCAGTTGGATAAACTCGACTATCTTCCGCGCACAGGCGGCGTGAACGGCATTTTCCTGACCGGCTCTGTTTCTTACAGTTTCGACCGCGAAAACTGGACAAAAGCAGGCGATTTCGACTGGAAACGCAACAGCGAAACAAAAACTTTCGTTTTCGAGGGCAAACCGCAGGCTAAATACGTTAAAATCAGCGTCAGCAGTGCAGCCGGCAACTTCGGCTCCGGCCGCGAAATTTACGTTTTCCGCGTTCCGGGAACCAACAGTTACATCTACGGCGACGTCAATAACGATGGAATAATCGACGAAAAAGACGCCGAGTATTTTCAGAATATGAATAAGTAGTAAAATTTTTATTATCTTTGCCACTGCATTTGAAGCGCAAAAAAAAAGTTGCTAACCGCCTGCATTGAATTTTTTTCGGTGCAGGTATAGGCAAATTAATGATTTATAATTTCTTTATATTACAACAAGGTGGAAAAGAGTGTAAATATACATTCGTTGTTTGAACAGATTGCGAATGACAGTCCGAAAGCATTTCAACTGTTTTTCGACTATACTTATTCCGATTTGTACAGATACGTAAGTTACTTTATAGACGACGAAGAAATGAGTAAAGACGTCATTTCCGATGTATATTTATATATATGGCAAAACAGGCGGAAACTGCCGGAAGTGCAGAGCCACGAGAATTTTCTGTTCATCTGCGTGCGGAATCAGGCGCTCAACTGCCTGAAACAGATAAACAGGTATCAGAAAATCAGGCTCGAAAATGTCGAAGCGCTTCAAATTTCGGAAAAGAAAAATCCCGAACAGGAAGTCCTCGACAACGAACTGAAGGATATTCTGGAACTTGCAGTCAATTCCCTGCCGAATCGTTGCAGACTGATTTTCTTTATGATTCGCGAGGAAGGCCTGAAATACAAGGAAGTAGCCGACCGCCTTCAAATTTCCGTGCGCACGGTGCACGCCCAGATGTGCATCGCGTTGAAGCGAATAGGGAGAGTGATAAATGAATATAGTTTTAACAAATAAGGAAATTATACGAAAAGAGAATGAAAATTACGAATGATAACGATTGGAACCGCATTGCACGCCGCCTCGTCGGCGAAGACGAGGCAGACGCGGCCGGCAAGCCCGATTCCGGTTTGAGCGCCGAGGACGCCGCACTTGTCGATATTATCGGAAGAATACGTTTGGATTGCGATTACGAGCGGGCTTTCGCGATAAAAGACGAAGTGAACGAAAAAATATACAACAAGATTTTTGCCGACAACGAAAAGCAGAAATCCCCTTTTACGGCTCGTCCCTACGCCGTTTTGCTTGCAGTAGCCGCCTCGCTTGCGCTGCTGATGCTGATTACAAATCTGTATCACTTCCGCGGCAAAGCCGGAAACGGCGAAATTTTCACAACCGAATTTTCATCGCCGAGCGATATTTCTACGGTCGTTTTGCCGGACAGTTCCATTGTAACGCTTAATGCAGGCAGCGTTTTGGCCTACGATACCGACTACAACCTGCGCGAGCGACGGGTAAGCCTGAAAGGCGAGGCCTGCTTCGACGTGCGCCATAATCCCGAAAAGCCGTTTATCGTGGAAACCGAAAAAATAAATGTAAAAGTTTTGGGAACAGTCTTCGACGTTTCGGCTTATCAGGATGATAAAGAGATAGTTACGAGCCTCGTTTCGGGTTCGGTGGAAATTACCGATTTGCAGGACGAGCCGATTTGCCGCCTGCGTCCGAATCAGGCTGCGCATTACAATAAATCCACTTCGGAAGCGGAAATTGTCTCTTACGAGGCCGAATACGCCCTCGCCTGGATGAGCGGAAAACTGCTTTTCAAAAAGGCCGCATTCGAGGATATTTGCCGTGCGCTGGAACGGAAATTTGAATGTACGATAAGCATTGAAAATAAGGTGATTATGAGCAAAGTCTTTACCGGCCGCTTTGAAAACGACGAAACTTTGCCCCAGATTTTCAAAATCATTCAGATAAATTTCCCGTTTCGCTACAAGATAGTTCAAGATAGCGTAACTATTTATTAATAAAATATTTACATTATGAAAAACCTCCTTTTTGTTCTTGCTTTCACGACGGCAGGAATTTTCCGCCTTTCGGCCGCTGCGGACGAAAAAGTTATCGACGGATATCCCATTGCTAATTTTGCAGTTACGGCCAATTATTCGGGAAACGGCGATTTTTTCGGAAATATTCTTCAAAATACCGGCGAACTTGGCGAGTGGCTTTTAGACAAGGGCGCGATGCCTTTCTGGATAAACAATGAAGACAAAAGTTATAAATTTTCCGATTATCGCGACAAAACTATTGTGCGCGAGTTCCCGTTTGTAAAGGCTGTATATAAAAAGCAACCTGATACTCCGATGCAAATTTCCGTCGAGGCATTTTGTCCTTTGGCAATAAACGACGCGAAAATTTCGGCTTTGCCGGTTATTATGCTGGAAATCAGTTCGGAAGATGGAACTTTGAGTTTGGGTTATGACGCGGATGCCATTATTTACGAAGATACTACGGCGCTAACATATTGCAAAGAAATTAAATATGCGGGCCATACGGCCAATGGTTTCGGTTCTGACAAATTCAGATGGAATGTTTCTGCGGTACAACTACCGGACAGTACTTATCAAATGCGCTTTTTATTGTCATTTTTTGATAAAACATGGACTTCTGCCAATCAATTCAAAGACATCAACGAATTATCGGCTTACGTTTTCAAAAA
>JAISUN010000056.1 GCA_031272085.1 Dysgonamonadaceae bacterium
AAGGTCGTCAACAAAGGCAGCATTGCCGAGTTGTATGTCGGGCTTGAACTGATAAAATCATCTGCCAACGACGCTTTCCCGCAACTTTACAATTGGGTGCGCGAGGCAAAAAACAGCAATGCCGAAGTCGATTATCTGATTCAAAAATCCAACAAAATTATTCCCATAGAGGTAAAATCCGGCACCAAAGGCAGTATGCAGAGTTTACACCTTTTTATGAAAGAGAAAAACTCGGAATACGGCATCCGCACTTCGCTCGAAAACTTTGGAAAATACGATAAAATCAAAGTTGTGCCGCTGTATGCGGCACAATGCATCAATCCAATCCCTTAACCGCCTCCACAAGTTTGCCGATAAAATTTTTGTTTTCATAACTTGTAAATTTTTGTTGTTAAAAAATAATTGTTTATCCAATAGATGGCGCATTTTTTGAAATTCCATAAAAATTTCTTCATTTTCACACTATTTTATTATTTTTGCGGAAAATTTTAAATTAAAATAATGTACGAATTTCACTCCAACGCCGAAGAATATTTCAATATGCAGTGCGAAAACTGCGAGCAGTACGTAATCCCGTTTATCGAGGAAATTAGGCCTGTAAAGCCGGATTCGCGCGTTCTCGAAATAGGTTGCGGCAGCGCGGGCGTGCTTTACGCTTTCCTGAAACGCGGTTGCAGCGGCGCAGGCATTGATATAGACCATGGTTCGATTGAATTTGCCCGAAAAAAACTTGCCGATTTTCATGACGTGAAATTGCTTGCAAACGATGTTTATCTTGTTGATACAGAGAAAGATTTGGGCGGAAAATTCGACCTGATAATCCTGAAAGACGTCATCGAGCATATCCACAATCAGGAACGGCTGATTGTGCGGATGAAGGAACTGCTCAACCCCGGCGGGATGATTTTTTTCGGTTTCCCCCCTTGGCAAATGCCTTTCGGAGGCCATCAGCAGGTGCTGCAAAGCCGCGTCCTGTCGCACGCTCCGTATATTCATCTCTTGCCGCGGGCGGTTTACGGCGGACTGATAAAAATGTTCGGCGACAAGCCCGACGGTTTCCTCGAAATACAGGATACAGGCATATCTATCGAGCGTTTTGAGCGGATTGTGAAGGCCGCCGGATACAGCATTGCAAACCGGCAATTTCATCTTATAAATCCGATTTACAAATACAAATTCGGACTGAAAATGCGGAAACAGTCGCCCGTAATCGCCGCTATCCCGTATCTTCGCAATTTCCTGACTACCAGCGTTTTTTATCTTATTAAACCGGATTTGGAAAATGCTGTTGCGGAAATTGAGTTTTAAATACGCAATTTCAAATCTTACAGCAGTTTTCTTCTGCAAATTCAGTAAAAACCTTTTAATTGTTGGTGAAATTTAGGATAAATTAATTTTTTTTATTTTTTGCATTTTAAAATAAAATTAATAACTTTGTACTGTTTAAAAAATAAATATCATGAAAACTATTTGTTTTTATTTTCAGATTCATCAGCCGTTTCGCCTGAAACGATACCGTTTTTTCGACATCGGCCACGACCATTATTACTACGATGATTTTTCCAACGAAGACATTATCAGGGGAATAGCGGGCAGAACTTATTTGCCGGCCAACGCCATGATGCTCGACCTGATAAAGGAATACAAGGGAAAATTCAAGATTTGCTTTTCTATTTCGGGAATCGCGCTCGAACAGTTGGAAATCTACGTCCCCGAAGCCATCGACGGTTTCAAGGAATTGGCCAAAACGGGCTGCGTGGAATTTCTCGCCGAAACCTACGACCATTCGCTTGCTTCGCTCAAAGACCCCGAAGAATTTAAGTTGCAGGTTAAGGCTCACGCCGAGAAAATCGGACTGCTTTTCGGCCAGAAACCCAAGGTTTTCCGAAATACGGAACTGATTTATTCCGACGAAATTGCGCATTTGGTTCACGAACTCGGCTACAAGGCAATGGTAATCGAGGGCGCAAAGCACGTTTTGGGATGGAAAAGCCCGAACTACCTCTATACTTCCGCTTCTTGCCCCAAATTGAACCTCTTGGTCAGGAATATGAAATTCAGCGACGATATTTCGTTCAAATTCTCGAATTATGCGTGGAACGAATATCCGCTCGTGTCGGAAAAATTGGTAAACTGGGTTGCCTCAACGCCCGAAACCGAGCAATTAATCAATATCTGGATGAATTACGAGGTGCTGGGCAGCCTGCAACCGGCCGAAACGGGAATTTTCGACTTTTTCCGCTACATTCCGCGTTATGCGCTGGATAAGGGAATCGGATTTTCGCTGCCTTCGGAAGTTACAAACGTGCTGAAACCGGTCAGCGAACTGATTGTACCATATCCCTGTTCGTGGGCGGGCGAAGAGAAAGACATCAGCCCCTGGATGGGAAATATCCTGCAACAGGAGGCTGTGTCGAAACTTTACGGAATCGCCGAAAGGGTGCGCCTGACCAGCGACCGCCGCATTCGTCAGGACTGGAATTATCTGCAATCGAGCGACCATTTCAACTTTATGAGCACCAAACTTTTTCCCGGTCCGAGCGTTTACAGCCCCTACGAAAATGCTTACGAAGCGTTTAACAACTATATGAACGTTTTGAGCGATTTCATAGGCAGGGTAGAGGAGCAGTTTCCTTCAACTATTGAAAATGAGGAACTTAACGCCTTGCTCACAACAATCCTGAATCAGGAAAAGGAAATAAAACGCCTGAAAGAAGAACTTGGCGCCTCGAAAAAAGAGAAAAAACCGGCCGCAAAAACCGAAACGCCGAAAACAAAAACTGCCGAGGCCAAGGCTCCGGCGGAAAAGAAGCGCAAGAAGTAAAATATAATCCCGACAGCAAACAAAATGCCGTCGGGATTATTATTCAGGTCAGAAGAAAAGGAATTTCTTTTTACCCGTATTGGATTTTGATTTGGCAGGTTTGTCAAGATTAAATCTTATTGGAAAACCAAAACACTGTTTGCAGGGAACGCCGTGCAAAGACGCCGGTTTCCACTTTGGCATTATGCTTATGACACGAAGTACTTCCCTGTCCAAAGAAGGATGGACAGATTTACGTATTATTGGGCAAATAATATTTCCCGAATCATCAATTATAAATTTACAAATCACTATTCCTTGAATAGAATCTCTGATGCAATCTTCGGGATATTTAATATTGTTGTTGATAAATTCCATTAAACATTTATCCCCTCCGGCAAATTCAGGCGGGTCAGGATGACCTGCAAAATAAATATTGTCAGGACAAATCAAATTATATAACGAATCGCAATAGTTGCAAACAATAGCGATACTATCCTTATTTGCGTTTGCAACTAATTGTTGTGCCTCTAATGAGCAGATGTTGAAAATTGCCAAAAAAACTGTAATCCTTTTCATAACATTGATTGTTAATCGTTAAACAATATTTACCAACCGCCGTTTTTTCTGACATACATTAAACAAAGATACAACTTTTCTTTTAAACCGCCAACATTTCGGTCGTCAATTTCAATATTTTGCGAAATATAGTACTTTGTGAGTTCTTTTTGGCCGTCTTTTTTGAGTTCCATCTTCACCCTTT
>JAISUN010000099.1 GCA_031272085.1 Dysgonamonadaceae bacterium
CGCAGTTCGCCGATGCTCTTGGAGTCAGCAAATCGACGCTTTACAAGAAATTAAAAATGCTGACAGGCCTCAATACATCGGCATTTATCCGCAATATCCGCTTGAAAACCGCCTGCAAATTGATAGAGGAAAAGCGGACAAAAATCCGGATTTCCGAACTTTCCTACTCCGTAGGATTCGACGAACCCCGCTATTTCAGCGCCTCTTTCAAAAAAGAGTTCGGTATGTTGCCTTCGGAATATTTGAAGAAGATTGGCGGGGAGGAAGAGGAGTAAGTCAAGTAAGCCAAAACAGGCCATCGCGTTTTTTTGCGCTTTTGTATTGAAAATCAAGTCATTACGTCCGAATAATCATTTTTTGATGATTAAAACATAGATTGTGGCTTTTTGATTTTCAAAATTCAACACCAACTGATTTATAAAGCAAATGTTTTGATAAAATATGATTTAATTTTTCATATAGGATAATATTGACAACCATTTTCTGAAAATTAATAATTAATATGCCAAAATAATATTTTTTTAGGCAATATATCCCTTGACTTACGCAATTTGATGCCATAATTTTGCAGCGTGATTAAAATATTAAAATTAGAAAAGATTAAAAAGGTATCAAAAATGAATTTTACAAAACAATTATTTGCATTAATTATGGTTTGTTTCCTGTTTTGCAGTCATAATTTGAAGGGACAAGTTACGATTGGAAAGATGGAAAACCCGATAAAAGGAGCGCTTATGCAGTTCAAGACTGTAGATGACGAAACATCCGACGGCGAGGCCAATGCCGCGCTGGGAATAGGATTTCCGCGAGTCGCGCTTGTGCAGCGCGACCAACTGCAACCAATGTATTCTGCGGCAGAAGCGGCTGCGCTTGACGATAAAACGCGGCAAGCCCATAGAGGCTTGGTTGTATATAATGTAACCAGCAACGCCGATTTAGACCTCGAACAGGGAATCTATGTCTGGGACGGCGAAAAATGGGTAGAAACACAAGGCGACATCATAGGCCGCGCCGTTTTCGAGGAAGTAAATTGCAGCGCAATAACGGTTTACGGCGCATATACTCAAAATCTGCATACCGATAACAGTAATTATATTACGCTTACACTCAATGCCCTTAAAAAAGGCGCATACACCATCACTGCCACAGCGGGCAATGGATACAGTTTTATGGCGCAGGGTATTGCAATGGAAAAAGGCGCAATAAAAATAACGTTGATGGGGCAAGGCATTCCCAAGAATCCGCAAACCGACAATTTAAGTTTCGACGGCATCAAACTTGCCGACGCTTCGTGCTTGCCGACAATTACCGTAACGCCGCCTACGGCAACTTATTCGGTCGATTGCTCCACAATCAGCGTAAACGGAAATTATGAGTCGCGCGTTCCGACAACGGCGGCAAATACGATTACTGTTCCGGTTTATGTTTCGGTAGCCAATCCGGGAGCGGCAAGTTATGAAATTTATACCAATACGGTTGACGGCCTCTGGTTTTCGACCGCTCCGGGCAGTTCGTTTACTAATACCGGCTATCAGAACGTAACGCTTTACGCGCATGGAATGCCTACTTCGGCAAGGGACAAGAAATTTAAACTCAACATAAACAGCGCCGACGGCGCAGAAACCGATTGTGAGTTTCAGGTTAAGATGTTGCGCCATAAAATGAAGATTCTTTCCTGCGGCGCCAGCATTTACTCAACACATAACACTACCATTAAGGCTTTTATGGATGACGTAAAAAATTTCGGGCCGAATGGCGTGATTAAAGGCCGTAATTTTGATTGGACTGAAATAAGTGATGATTACAGTGCATCGGCTCACACGAAAATGGTAAGCGCCATTTCGGGCAACGACCGTCCCGATATTTTGTCAATCAGTTATAATTTTTACCCTTTACCCCCGTCTGCCGACGAGGTAGATGCACTGAAAAATTATGTCGATGAAGGCGGAGTGTTGCTCCTGTTTGGAAGCGACAGCAAAACAGCCAGCCTGGATATAGCCAATGCTATACTGGGGGCATCAATGACCAGTACAGATATAAGTACCAACGACAACCCATATAACTTTTTGACCACGCTGGAAGACGACGACCCCTTAATGGAAGGGCCTTTTGGTTCGTGCCGCAACGGTAAGTGGGGCGAAGATAATGGAGGTACATTTTATTTTACCAATGTACCCGACGATGTGGTTATTTACAGTTCGACTTGGGCAGCGGGACAAGCGGATATTCCCGGTTCTGCAACTATTTTAAGGAGCAAAAACAAGAATTTTGTATGCGTCAATGATGCGTGGGGAAGTTCCAGCACAGCGACCGGCAGCAGCGAATATCCCTGTTTCTTCAAAAATAATAAACCTGTTACAAAATGGTATGGACCTGCGGGCAAGGAAACCAATGTTTACAATTCCATTTTCTATGCCAATATTATTGCCTGGGCTGTGGAACGTGCGCAATTCTTCGGCGTGAACGCAGATAAGTATAATTAAAAACTTTACAAAAAATACACTAAATAGAATTTGATTTTACGTTGGAAAAGAGCCGTCTTATGGGACGGCTCTTTTTTTTCATTTCTACCGCGTCAAACTAATCTTTATATCCAATCCGAAACTCGATTTTGAAATCGGATAGGCGGTTGACGATACCAACGGACGGTTGGTTTGCCGGTCGTAGAAAGCGCGGACGGAAACCATTTTGCTCAACGCATATTCGGCCGAAAGTTTTATCATCAGGTTTGACTGCCCCTCGGTGGCCTGCGTATAATTGTCCTGAATCTTGCGCAACAAGGTCTGTCGCAGGCTGTAAGTGGCCTGTGCATCTACTTTCAGTTCGTTATTGAAATCTTTTCCTCCGGTTTTGCGCATTTTCAGTATCCGGTTGAAATTATCGAAACGGTAACCGGTTGCAAACGTGAAATCGCGGGTTGCGGCTTCGGTTATCTGATAAGCGGTTACATTGAGCGTAACATTGCGCGTAGTGCCGTATTTCAGCGCGAGGCTGGCGTTGTTCATAAAGGTTGAACTGACTTCCAGCAGCGGATTGAAGGCTTCGCGCAGGGTAACGGAGGTAATATCATAAGGCGAAGTCGGGAAAGGTATTTCAGTGGCGGCATTTTGCGAAAATCCGTAATCGCCGGCGGCGTCAAGCCCCACCCAGTCGAGGAAGGAATTATAGGAGCCGATGCTGTAAACGCTTTCGTATTTATGGCGCAAGGTAAACGATTTGAAATACTTGTTAATGAACGGGATACGAATCAGGCCGTCGTAAGTAACATCCCAGTTCGGAAGCAGGTTTTTCAGCGAAGGGAAGGCGGTCAATCCCACCGAATTGGCGTCGCGGCCGGTATAAGCCGCAATGAAAGCCGGAATCAGCACGTCGGTAGAGTTCAAATCAACCGGCGCAACATTGGGGTCGTAAGTCTGTCCGGCATATCCGGAGCCTTGCAAGAATCCTGCATCGGGATAGTTTTTTCCTGCATAAACCTGTTCCAAACGGTTTGCGATAACGTCGCGGTTGTCGAGGAATTTCTGGAAAGTGCTTGAATAGTAGCCGTTTGACTGATTAGCCGAACCGAAAGCCGATTTCAGGCTGATGGTAGTCATCGTGAAATTTCCGGTAATTTTGGGCGGCATATTGTCGTACATAAAATAATATTGGTTGCGCGTTGTGTTGGTCTGGTTGGCGCGAAGCACGATTTTGAACTGTGCAAAAGGTTCCAGATTGGCCGTCATATCGAATTTTTCGGTTCTGTTGTTCATTGCCGGCGTGATATTGTCGCTGTTTTTCAGCAGCCAGCCGTTATCGCTTGCGCGGTTCAGGAATTGCGTTCCGCTCGAAAGCCCGAAGGCGAAATCCCAGCCCGGAGCCTTGCCTGCGGCGGTAGTTCCCTGTCCGAAAAAGTCGCCCGCTTCGGGTTGGAAATTCGGGACAATCATATCTTCGCTCAAATTGTAGGAAAATGACACGTTGCGAACCACCATCAGCCCGCGGCTTACGGCCTGCGCAATCTTGTACCAGCCCTCGTCTTCGATTGGCGGCAGTTGGGCGATAGTGATTTTCACCCTGGCCGAATCGCTGCTCTTTATCCTGATTGAATTTTCGTCGATTGTTTTGTAGTTGAGTTCGTATTTCCGGCCGTTTTCGAGGCGGGCGGTAACGCGGAGCCGCTTGTTGTTGAGCGAGTGTTTCAGTTCGACAGTCGTATCTTTGGCGAGAGTTATTGTCTGCTCAAAGTTCTTTTTCTGATTTTGATTCTGGGCGTTGCGGCGGTTCTGCTGTCCCTGCTGCTGTTGCTGATTGCGGCGGGCGGCGGTTTGCTGCCTCATTCCGCCCGACCTTGCCGAACCGGAATAGCGTTCGTTGGCGCGTTTCAGGAAATCGACCTTGTTGTAAAGGTCAACCATATTGAAAGTTACATTGTCGAGGCCGATTGCCCTGTGATTCTGGATTTCGTTGCCGATTTCCACCGTTTCGTCTTCTACCGTTGCGCCGCGCGTCCATTGATAGGTGCTTTCGTATTTCAGCGGGGCCTTGATGAACGACAGTAGCGGAACGACGTTTACCGGAAGATTGTAGGAAAGTTGCATATTCTGCTTGTATTCCATTGGGCTGCCAAGTCCGGCGAGGCTCTGCAAAACGGAATCTTTCCAGATTTTGTATTCGTCGGGGAAAAGCGTTTTATTTACTTGAACGTGAGGCGATTCTATCTTCGCATTAGTGCCTGAATTGAAATTAAATTTCAGGTTTTTTGTAAGATTCCACTGAATGGCGCTGGTGCGGTTCCAATAAAAATCTTCGCGGAAAGAAGGCGGAATCAGGTTTTCGCCCGAATTTGAGAGGTCGCGCAGTTGATATTCGTAGTAAGTCCTTGAAATATCGGAAGTAAATGTAACTGTCGAAGGCAAAAGCCCGATTTCTATGCCGTCGGCAAATTTTCGGAAAGCGCTCGGTTTTGCAGGCTTTTTATTTGCGACGCTGACCGGATTTGTAGCCGGTTTTACGCCTGTGGATGCGCCCAAATCTTTTTTCTCTTTTTTCTTGAAGGGCGTCCATGGTTTCAGCGGCGAAGCGTAGGAATACGAGACGTTGAGCCGGTTTTCCGTCGTCCGGTCGTACTGCGTAGTAGCGTTTTGAGTGTTATTGTCGCTGTAAGTGTATGACATTGAGAGGTTTGCCGGGTCGTAAGGCATCGGTTTTTTGCTGGCTGCGTTTACCCTCACGCCGTTGAATCCTATTGATTTGGCGGTGGTTTTGTCCTGCGCCATATTCCGGATTGAATCTTTTTCGGCCTTCGTTTCAACCGCATCAATAGCGTCTTGCAGCAAAATATCGCCGTCGAGCGGGTTGTATTTCGGGCTTGTCATTTCTTCGCGGTAGGAATAATAAAACGGAATATTTACTTTCGCTTTTTTGGGGAAGAAACGTCCGAAATCCATTTGCGCCGAAAGGCTGTACTGGTGCATATCGTCGAGGTTCCGCTCCATAATTCCCTGGTCGAGGCCGCCGAATCCCGCCGTTTCTTTCCGTCCGGTAAAATTGAATGTTCCCAAATCGGAAAGCCCGACGTACAGATTGGCGTTGCCCGCCCAGCCTCCGTCTTCGTTAAATTCGGTGAGGCGTAGTTCATTTACCCACAATTCGGCCGATTTTTCGCTTCGCGAATTGTTGCGGACGCCAATCATCACAACCTTAATGTCTGATATAGAAGGATTTCCGACGACCGTAATCTTGTTCATCGGCTTGTCGGGGTCGTAGTCCGAAAAAGGCGTGTAAAGATTAACCGCCGTATTTCCCTGATTTTTCTGGCGGTTGCGGGCAAGTTTCAGGTTTGTAAGCAGTTCAAACGGGAAATCGAACATATTGCTTTCCGGCCAAACCTCGTTTTGAGCGGAACTGCTGCCCTCGGAGTAATGTCCGGGCGGAGTAACCTGAACCGGAATTTCGTATTCGTAATAGTTGTTTTTATAATCGGAACCGAGGCGAAGGAATATCGACAAATCGTTGTCCTGCAAGTTGGTAACATCATCCGGCAAACTTTCGGCGTGCGAAAACATCTGGATACGGCGATACTGGCGGGCGTCAAGTCCGGCCTGTTTGTAAACCGCTTTGGCGTCGCCCGGCGAGAGGTTTGTTACCTGCATCGAGAGCGACTGTTCGTTTTGTTGCCTCAACTGTGTTGCGCCCGGGTCGATAATGCGGTTTACGCCCGGCGGCATAATGTAGTTTACGGGCGATTTGCTGCCGCTTTCCTCGATGTTAACCGTTGAAAGACTGATACTTGCGTCGCCTGTTGCGGGCATATCGGGATTAGAGAGGTCTTTTGTATAAACCCGCCATTTTCCGCTGACTAATTCCATTGTCCCGAAGCGCAGAATGACCGAGTCGGCAAAGTTGGTAAGGAACATCCGCATAAAGCGTATGCTCTTGAAATCGCGGATATTGCCCGATTTTTCCTTGTATTCGCGGAGTGGAATTTTAAACTGGTACCAGGTTACGGTTTCGTCTTTCCCGTTTTTCAGATAGGGCTTAACATCCACTTTCTGAACGATATAGTTTTCGCCGACGTTCATATTTTCGGGACGAATCGAAATGCGGTACTGGTAATAACTTTCGTTTTCGTTCAGCGTATTGTCCTGATTTATGTCTTCCACATCGGGGACGAGGCGGGCTGCGGTATTGTAATTTTCCGGCGAATCTTCGTTGTCAGCCGAGTTGCCTTCGGTGCCGTTGTAATGCTTGTAGCGGGCAAGAATCGGCGTTTCGGCAAGGTCGAAATCCGAACCTCGGAAATAATGGTAAGTATCGCCCGAAGGGTCGTTGAGCGGCGAAAGCGGGTCTTTTTCCCATTTATCGATGGTTTGGGGCGAAAGGCGGGTTTTCAGTTCTTCGAGATAATTTTGGTAAGTCGGAAAATTGAACTCGTCGGCGGTGCTTAAACCGTTCAATCCCACGTCTTGCAGTTTTCTGGCTCCGGCGCTGTTGTCGAAGGCATAAACGGTCGATTGCATCGTAGGAACTACTCCCCAAACGGTTTTGGCAAGTTTCGTAGTGTCGCCGTCGATGGGCAGTCCGTTTTCAAAAAATTTCTTTTCGTCTTTCAGAACATCTTCCGAAATTTCGCCGAGATTGAAATACAGGTCGCCTCCGGCCGAGTTTTTATCGTAGATAAAGGGGTCGAGCAGCCAAAATTCCAGAGTTTCAATATTTTGGGCTTCAAAATCGCTGTACGAACTTTCGATTCGGCGGGTAACGCCTCCCCAGCGGTTTTGCGGATTTTCGAGTTCGCCCTCGGAATTGATGTTTGTTGCATCTAAATTGTAGGGGCCGCGTTCCTTCGGGTAGTAAGCAAGATTGAGAACCGGAATTGTTGCGGATTCTGTGAAAGCGACGTCTTTATCGGGGAAAAGTTCAGATTCTAAAATTTCGCGGACGTAATGGTTCGACAACTGGTCGAGGTCGTTTTTGATATGCGTCGGCGTGAGCGAGGATTTGCGGGTAAAAAGCCCGTCGATATAGTACCAGGCCAGCAAAGCGCGGTTTTTGCCGTAGTTGATGTTGTTTACGAGTTTCGATTCGGGAAACATTGCAGGCGTAGCAGCCAGCGTCCACGAATAGGGATTCCGGAGGTCAATCGGATTTTTGGCATTCTCGAAATCGTCGATGTACGAGTAATCGCCGCCGTATTTGCTCTTGTAGTGGCCGGGGATGAGGCGGGCGTATTCGGCGCTGAAAGTGATTTGCGAAGGTTGCGTAAGTTCGATGAACGGCAATTTGTCCACCAGATTGGTGAGAGCCTGCGACTGCGTCGCAAAGTTGGTGTTGAAGCCGAACAGCGTGTTGTTGATTGATTCCTCGCCGGGCGCATTTTTCATTGTCATAGGCATCTCGCTCAAATTCATTATCGTTGCGCCTATATTGAATTTCGGAGTGAAAGCGTAGTTCAAATCAAGCCCCATCATCGTTTTGCGCTGCATACTGATAACGTCCTGGCTTTCGCTTTGTATCTGGATATTGGCGTCGGTATAGGCCGGATTTATGATGGAAACATTGCCGTCGGAGTAGATGTAATCCACGCCTTCGCGCAGCGGGATTCCGTTTGCGGTAACTGTTACCGAAGTGCGGTCGATGCCGTAGCCGTCGAGTTGGATTCCGCCCGAAGACGAACCGGAGCCTTTATATTCGCCGTCGAGGATGAATTTGTTTTTTTCGGCCGTTTGCTGGGCAACGGTCAGCGTAGAGTCGTAAAGTTCCTGAAATACGTATTTATCGGCAATCGCGTCGTCGGCAATCATTTTCCGCAGGTGTGAACCGAAAGGCTCGACTACCGGAAAGATGATTTTTCCGGTTTCGGGATAGACGGTCAATCCTGAAATAAAATCGAAATAGCCGTCGGGATAGGGTTCGTTGCGGGCGTCGAGCCTGTCGAGGTTTTCCACGCGGATAAGAAGTTTGTTTGCAATAGCGCCTTCGGAAATGTAGTTCATTGCCACGCCGATACTGTCGTTGCGGTATTTCACGTTGAATCGAAATTTATCGCTGTCGAGCGTCTGTCCGCCGGTAATGGAATAAATATTTTTCATCATCAGAGGCCATGTGTAAGACGAGGGCGAAAACGAGGTGCCTTTCAGCAGTTTGACAAACAGCGCAGAGGAGGTATTTCCCGGACTGTCGGTCGAAAATTCGCCGACCTGATAAACCTGTCCGTTGTAGGTGTATGAATAGGCTACGGCCAGCACTTCGTCGGGTTGCAGAGCCGTGCGGAGCGAGATGTACCCCAACTGGCTGTTGAGCGTGTAGTCCGAAGCGCTTAATTTTCTGGCATTTTCGATTTTTTCAAAATCCTGCCCTACAATAAACGGACTGCCGTCGAAAATGCTGGTTACGCTACTGATGTCGCGGGCGGCCGAATAATTGTTTACTATATTCTGATACAGGTCGTTAGCCTTGTTTGAGGGGACTTTTTCGGAGCCGGCAGGATTTACCGCGCTGTTGCCTGCAAAATCGTGTTCGGCAAGGTCGGCAAAAGCCACAATATTGCGGGCTTCGCTGAAATCGGAACGGCGGTTGGTTATCCAAACCTCTATCCGGTCGATATTTATGCCTGAACGGATGTAAGGCAGCGAGCGCAAAGCATCGTCGTAAATGGAATAAAAATAATGCGAGAGGAAAAAGTGCATATTTTCGTCGTACTGGTCGGCTGCAACCTCAAATGCGGTCGTCTGGACGTTGCCCGTTGCGCTGACCGTTCTGGCCTGTGTTTTCTGCTGCGAAAACAGAGCCGCCACTTTCAGTTTTCCGAACTGTAATTCGGTTTTTGCTCCGAAAAGGGCTGCACCTCCGCGAATCAGCGAGTTGGAAGTCGTCATGCTGACATTTCCAAATTCCAGAGTTTTTACTATCTCGTCTTCCTTGCCCGAATAGCCGAGTTTCAGTTTTTTGGTGTCGAAATCGAAAGTTGATTCCGTATTGTAATTCAGGTCGAAATTAAGTTTGTCGCCTACCGAAGCCGAAAAATTGGTATTTACCTGCGTGTCGAAATCGAAAGAAGTGCGGTTGCGCTGGCGTTCCGACAGGGTAGGGTTTCCGGTGGAAGTGTGGGTGATTCCGAATTTTGTCGTTAAACTTCCGTCGGCATTGATTTTCACGCCGCCCGGCCCGAAAAGTTTGTCGGCCGGTCCAAGGTCGAAATTAAAATCGAACATCGACAGCACGTCTTTCTTTTTCTGGGCGGTAGTATCGCTGAATTCTTCATCGTATTTCTCTTTGTAAAACAGTCCCTGATTGAGTTTCGAGGTATATTTCAAATATTCGTCGGGAGTAAGGTTTATGGGCGTAACAACGTCGGTTCCGCCTATCTTGGAATGGAGTTCATAGCGGTTGGTCAGCGGGTTATATTCAAATTTGCTGCTGAAAGGTTCTGGCGTTTTCAGGTCAATCGGATAAACGGGAACAATATCTTTGTACTGCTCCGGAATTACCTTCGCCACCGGAAAACGGGGAACCGTATCGCTTGCCGCGGCCTTTTTAGCCGGAGTTTGAGGCGCCGGATTCGCCGTTGAAGCGGGCGGAGCCTGTGCAAACACTTTTGTCAGCAGCAATGCAAATAAAAATAATATGATTTTTGAACGAAACCTCATTAAAGCATTTTTAGCGCGGTCTTGATTATTTCTTCGACTTTTGCGGTCGGACGGTCGCCGCAAATCCGGGCTACGACTTTTTGCGAAGCGGCCTGATTGAATCCGAGCGCGGCAAGGGCTGCAACCGCTTCTTCGGCTAATGGCGAAGTTCGTCCCGGCAGGCTTCCCGACGCTGTTCCGGTAATTTTTATCTTGTCTTTCAGGTCGATAATTATTCTCTCGGCGGTCTTGTTTCCGATGCCTTTTACGGCTTTCAGGGCAGACGAATTTCCCGAAGCGATAACGTTTTCGAGGTCAGATACCGTGATGGACGAAAGCACCATCCGCGCCGTGTTTGCGCCTACTCCCGATACCGTAATAAGATGCAGAAACAATTCGCGCTCCCGCTTTTCGATAAAGCCGAATAATTGATGAGCGTCTTCGCGGATTGATTCGTAAACGTATAATTTACAGTCAGTTAAGCCATTAAGCGCACTGTACGTATTCAGCGAAATTGAGGCGTAATAACCCAGCCCTCCCGCCTCAATCACAACCGAAGCCGGAGTGAGTTCCGTTATTTTTCCTGTTATATAATCCAACATATTAGAAAATATTAGTACAATAATAACGTAAAAATCAACAAAAGCGTATATTTTCCGATTTTTTTTTCTTACCTTTACGCCAAAATCTAAATTCTTTAAAATTATGTCAGTAAATAAAAAAGATTTTGAAGCAATTCACGATGGGAAGCCGATTTCCATCTATACCCTGAAAAATGCCAACGGGCTTGAAGTTCAAATTACCAACTTCGGAGCAAGAATTGTGTCGGTTATGGCGCCCGACAAAAACGGAAAATTTGAAGACGTAACCATTGGCTACGAATCCATCGACCGCTACTTGAACAATACGGGCGAACGCTATTTAGGCTGTGTTGTAGGCCGTTATGCCAACCGCATCGCCAAAGGCAAAGTTACAATCGACGGGAAAAACTACCAATTTCCGGTCAATTCCGGCGAACAGGCTCTGCACGGCGGTCTAAAAGGCTTGGACAGCGTGGTTTGGACTGTAGAAGCCGCTTCCGGCAATGAACTCCGCCTCTCCTATTTCTCGCCCGACGGCGAAGAAGGATACCCCGGCAACCTGAAAGTGGAAGTAACCTACACTCTCAAACCGGATAACGGGCTGAATATCAATTATAAAGCGACAACCGACAAGCCGACTGTGGTAAATCTTACCAATCACGCCTATTTTAACCTGAAAGGCGAAGGCGCAGGTACGATTACCGACCACGTTTTGCTCATAAATGCCTCAAAAACAACGCCTACCGATAAAAACCAGATTCCGACAGGCGAAATTGTTCCGGTAGAAGGAACGCCATTCGATTTCCGCAAACCGGAAGTTATCGGAAAACGGATTGATGCGGACAACGAGCAGTTGAAATTCGGCGCTGGATACGACCACAACTGGGTTCTCGACAAGAAAGACGGCGAACTGACGCTTGCCGCAAGCCTCTACGAACCGGCGTCGGGACGCAGGCTCGAAGTTTGGACAGACCAGCCCGCAATCCAGTTTTACGCAGGAAATTTCTTCAACGGCTCCACAATTGGCAAAAACGGCAAGCCGATTAACCGCCGCGAAGCGCTGGCTCTGGAAACCCAAAAATTTCCCGACAGTCCCAACCACCCGAATTTTCCCTCAACGCGGCTGAATCCGGGCGAAACTTACACGCAGCACAGCATTTTCAAGTTTTTGGCGGACTGATTTGCAGAAAAACAGAGGATGGAACGCAGGTTTAATAAATCTCTTTAAACCTGTTTTCCAACTTCTTTTTTACGTCCTCAATGTCCGTTTTTGCGCCGATTTCTTTCTCTATCGAAGTTACGCCTTTGTCGGTAAATCCGCAAGGATTAATGAGTTGGAAGTAGGAAAGGTCGGTGTTTACGTTCAGGGCGAAGCCGTGCATCGTTACAAATCGGCTGCTTTTCACGCCGACAGCGCATATTTTGCGGGCTTTGCGCGGATTTTCCGCCTCAATCCAAACTCCGCTTGCTCCTGACAGACGTTCGCCGCGGATGTCATAATCGCTTAATAATCGGATGATTGCTTCTTCCATTCTGCGGA
This sequence comes from Dysgonamonadaceae bacterium, assembly GCA_031272085.1. GTDB lineage: Bacteria > Bacteroidota > Bacteroidia > Bacteroidales > Azobacteroidaceae > Azobacteroides. The sequence continues at coordinate 12,231 of JAISUN010000099.1, forward strand.
CGTGTTCTTTCAGCCCGATGTGCAAACTTTCGAGGTCGAAAATCGGATAGCCGACCACTTGGCCGGGACCGTGATATGTAATATCGCCGCCGCGGTCGGTATGGAAAAACTCGACATTTTTCTCTTTCAGCAAGGCTTCGGGAAAGAGCAAATTGGCTTCAACACCGTGTTTGCCGAGAGTTATAACGTGCGGATGTCCGCATAAAATCAGAACATTTTGCGGTTTCTCGACTGTCGTTTTGCGGGCTATCGCTTCGTCGAAAAGCGTTTTCTGTAAATTGTAAGCATCAGCGTAAGGAATTAATCCACAGTTGATTATCTTATCTATCATTTATTTTTCGTTTTAGTTGATTTTGATTTTCTCTTTTTTTGTTGCGGCGGATTACTCGCTTTCTCTTTTTTTGTCTTATCGTCGAAGTTTACCGGCACTATCTTGTCCATCAGCGACATAATTTGCACTTGGCGTTTCAGCATATAAGCCGAAGGCCGCGCCGAATTAAAGCGTTTGGGATTTGGCAGCGAGGCCGCTATCAAAGCCGCTTCGGGAGCGGTAAGGCGCGATGCCGGCTTGTTGAAGTGCCGGCGGGCGACCGCTTCGGCGCCGTAAATGCCGTTGCCCATCTCTATCGAATTGAGGTAAACTTCCATTATCCGCTCTTTTCCCCAGACAAATTCGATGAGGAAAGTGAAGTAAGTTTCAAGCCCTTTTCTTATCCACGAGCGGTTTTGCCAGAGGAAAACATTTTTTGCCGTCTGTTGCGAAATAGTGCTTGCTCCGCGCAGACGCCGCCCGCGTTCTGCTTCTTTGCGGGCAATTTCTATGGCCTTGTAGTCGATTCCGGAATGGAGCAAAAAGAGGTTATCTTCCGATGCGACAACCGCTTGCTGCAAGTTGCGCGAAATTGATTCCAAAGGCATCCATTTATGATAAAATTCAACTTTTTCTTTGTCATTTTTTGTCCATTGGCTGATTTGAAATTGAACCATTGTGGGGGTCGTGTAAACCGGAACCCATTTGTAAAGCAGCACCATAAACAGGCTGAAAACAAAGAGGAAAAGCAGCAGATTACGCAGCCAGCGGGCGATTCGGAGCAGTATCTTTTTCATTTTACCATATTCAAAATGTGGATTGAGTGGCAGGCGAAAAGCGCTGCTGTTTCGGTACGTAAACGGCTATTGCACAATGAAATAGCAGTATATCCGGCCTCGTTTGCCAGCGCAATTTCTTCTTCGCTGAAATCGCCTTCCGGCCCGATGAGAATACGGACATTTTCATTTTTCCAATAAGCGGTCGTAAGCAGTTCTTTATCAAGCGGATAGCAATGCGCAATAAATTTTTGCCCATCAAATTCGCTGTGTATGAAGGTTTTAAAATCAATCATTCCGCCGATTTCAGGCAAAGTTGCCTTCAAAGACTGCTTCATTGCTGCGATTGCAACTTTTTGCAGGCGTTCGATTTTTATTTCTTTCCGTTCCGAATAGCGGCAAGCGAGGAAAACTACGCTGTCGATGCCGATTTCAACGGCTTTTTCGACAAACCATTCCATCCGGTCGATGTTTTTTGTCGGGGCTACGGCTATCTCTATTTTATTGTCCCACAATGGTTTCTGCTCTTCGATGCTGATAATTTCCAATTTGCAGCGTTTAGGATTCGGTTCGAGAATTATTGCGCGGTAAAAGCGGCCTTTTCCGTCTGCAATGTCGATTTCGCCGCCTGCGCCGAGGCGGAGTACGTTCAGCGCGTGCCGGGCTTCCTGTTCAGGAAGCAGCGGATTTTCAGCAATTTGAGGAGCAAAAAACAGATTCATAAGCGCATTTATTTTTGAATTACATTTGTCGCCAAAAGCCGGTCGTAACGCGCTCCCGGAGGGCGGAAATAGACTAAAATCCGATATTCGTTTTCGGTCTGGTAAAAGTTACCCTCTATCGCAGAGCAACTTGCGGGCGAATGATTGTTCGGCGCAGTAACGTACAAAAAATTGTAATAACCCTCTTTCATCGGCACGGTTTTCACGTATCCGCCGGCCTCGGCGTCGTAATCCATCCGCGAACGCCAGTCGAGATTGTTGTTGAACGCCCGGCCGAGAATATAAACATCGTCGCGGAAAGGCTTGCCGCAAGGCAAAAAGAAATGGACAATATAGTAATCTGCCTCTGAATCAAAGTCTTCCGAGTCTAAATTGCGGACAGTAAAGCGCCCGTTAATGTCGTTTTCATAAAAATAAGAACGGTCGGAACGGATTTGGCTTTCTTTCAGAAATACGTGATAATAAGGCGGTTGAAACGAAATTCTTTCAATATTCATACCGTCGTAGCGGTGCGTCAGCATCTCGAATGAGCGGTATTCGTTGCCGGCCTCGAAAATCAGAGCCGGAATATGTTCGTATGTCAGCGTGCGGTTCTGGATTCCAAGCGGCCTTGCCGGAACGGCTTCGTTGTCGCTCCGCCCGTTTTGGCGCACAAAAATTTTCAGGTCTTGCAGGGGCGTCGCAACCTCGTTGCCGCACGTAACTGCAAAATTCACAGCCTGATAGGTTGTATTCATTCCCCTGTCGGTTTGAGTTGTGATTCCGCCTTCAATTTTGGCGGCATTTTCCGTTACCGAAAAACAGGCTGTAAGAATTGGTTTGTCAGAATTTTCGGGATAAATATTTACAGCATAATTACCTGATACTAAAATATTTACATTATCATTGGGGATTACGAGGCGGTAATTCACGTAATCGCGCGTGGTATTGAAAGAGGTTACGTAATCGTCCACGTAAAGCCCCTGAAAGCCGCTCATATATTCCGATTGCAGCAGTTGCGAGGGCCGATTGTCGGCATTGCAGTGCGTCAGCGTGTAAGTCAGGCGTTCGGGATTTGCAGTCAGCAAATCAAAGTTAATCTCTATTAAATCGTTGCTGCCCAGCCTGATAACAGGCTCATCTAAGGGCTGCCCAAGAGGATTTACCCTCAAAGTGTAAACGTCGCCGGAAAAAATTCCGGTTTTAAATTCCTGTGAATAACTCGCTGAAACACAAGAAATAAACAGCAATATTGATATAAAAATCCTCTTGAACATTTTGCAAATATCCGAAAAAAAAATTAATTTCGCAAATTATTTTGATTTTATGGACAATGATTTGAAATATCGCCGCCTGCGGGTGCAGAAACTTCTTTCCGAAGCAGGCGCCGACGCTTGTATAATAACGACGAATGTCAATATTTATTACCTTACGGGAAAGGTATTTACGGGTTTTATTTTCCTGCCTGCCGAGGGCGAAATGCTGTGTTTCGTTCAGCGACCGGTCGTAATTGAGGATGAATTTACCATTCAAATCCGCAAACCGGAAGAAATTCCCGCCATCCTCGAAAATCGCGAAATCGCGCTTCCCAAAACGCTTTATTTAGAGTCGGGACAAATTACTCATCTCGAATTTCTGCGTTTGGAAGCGGCTTTTCATCCCCAAAAAACAGGCGATGCAACTTCCGTTTTGCGCACTGCGAGGATGATTAAATCGCCTTGGGAAATCGAGCAGTTCCGCATTTCGGCCGTATGCCATTCAAAGGCGTATTCCGAGATTGCGCCGCTTTTCCGGGAAGGGATGACCGATATTGAGTTTCAGATTGAAATTGAGCGTGTTATGCGCCGCAACGGTTCAATCGGCATTTTCCGCGCTTTTGGCGGAAATATGGATATTTTTATGGGAAGCGTACTTACCGGCAAAAATGCCGAAACGCCCTCTCCTTTTGACTTTGCGCTTGGCGGAGCGGGCTTGAATCCAACAGTTCCCATCGGCGCTTGCGGCGAAAAAATAGAGATTGGAAACAGCGTAATGGTCGATATGGCCGGAAATTTTACCGCTTATATGACCGATATGACGCGGGTTTTCGCCCGCGGCAAACTGCCGGAAATTGCGTATAAGGCTCATAATCTGTCGATTGCGATGCACAACCGGCTTATGTCCGAAGCGAAAGTGGGAACTTCTTGCGCCGATATTTATAAATTTTCGCTTGAAATGGCTGAAAATGAGGGACTTGTCGAATATTTTATGGGAACCCGCCAACAGGCAAAATTCGTCGGACACGGCGTAGGGCTTGAAATCAACGAACCGCCGGTACTTACGCCTCGTTCCAAAGAAATTCTCGAACCAAATATGGTTTTCGCTTTCGAGCCGAAATTCGTGATTCCCGGCGTGGGAGCGGTCGGCAACGAAAATACCTACCTTGTTTCCAACAATGGATTGGAAAAAATTACAAAATTTGACGAAGAAATAATTTCTATATGAACAAGCCCGCGATTAAAGCCGTATTACTTGCTGTTGCACTGCTGTTTTCCGCCTGCGCGAAAGAAAAACAGTATTTTGAAACTTCCGGCGAAGTTTTTCACACGTCTTTTCACATCAAATACCGCTATACACGCGCTCTTGACGCCGAAATAAAGGTCGAATTGGACAATTTCGACCTCTCGCTGAACCCCTTCAACAAACAGTCGATTATCTACAAAGTAAACAACAATATCCCGACTGCGCTCAACCCATGGTTTGAGGCCGTTTTCCGCCGCGCAATGGAAATTTCCGATATTTCGGGCGGAACTTACGACATTACTTGCGCCCCGCTGATTAACCTCTGGGGATTTGGATTCGACAAGATAGATTCTGTAAATCAGGCAGTTATCGACAGCCTGAAAGAGTTTGTCGGCTACCGCAAAGTGCGCCTCGAAAACGGCGCAGTTGTGAAAGACGACCCCCGCCTGCAACTGAACGCATCTTCGTTAGCCAAAGGTTATTCCTGCGACGTAATTGCAGAAATGCTTGATAAACACGGCGTTATCGACTATATGGTGGAAATTGGCGGCGAAGTCCGCGCAAAAGGCCTGAATCCTCACGGCGAATGTTGGAAAATCCAGATTGCAAAACCGATTGACGACAAAAGCGGCCAAATAAATGAACGGCAGGAAGTCGTCGCGCTTTGCGGCCGCTCGGTTGCGACTTCGGGCAATTACCGCAATTTTTACATCAAAGACGGGAAAAAAATCGCCCACACTATTAATCCGTTAACCGGCTATCCGGCCGAGAGCAACATTCTTGGCGCCTCGGTTTTCTGCGCCGACTGTATGAGCGCCGACGCTTTCGCAACTGCCTTTATGACAATGGATAAAGACCGCGCAGTAGCGATTGCCGAAACAATCCCCGGCCTCGATTATCTGTTTATCTATGCCGACGTCGACGGCAATCTGAAAGAAGCAAAATCGGACGGGATTGAGTTTGAGTGGTAGGCAAACCTACATTCCAAGCCACTTACGCGCTTCCTCAATGCTGATATTCCGCCTTTTGGCGTAATCGGCCAACTGCTCGCCGTCAATTTTTCCGATGTAAAAATACTTCGATTCGGGATGTGAAAAATAAAATCCGGCAGTCGATGCAAGCGGCACGATTGCGCCGTTTGGAGTGAAACTGACGCCTATTCGTTCCGGTTTCAGGATTCGGTCGAAAGTGAAATTCAGGCTCAAATCGGGATACGACGGATAGCCGGAAGCCGGACGTATGCCACGATAGGTTTCTTTCAGCAAGTCATGCGGCGAAAAGTTCTCGTCGGGCGAATATGCCCAATATTTTTTTCTCACCTGCTCGTGCATATATTCGGCAGCAGCCTCGGCAAGGCGGTCGGCAAGCGTCTGTTCCAAGATTTCGCGATAATCGTCTTTCGCGTGCTTAACTCCGCAATCGCAGTGTTGATGGGGATTTCCGGCTGTTACAACAAACATTCCCAAATAATCGTTTTCCGGCGCAACAAAATCGACAAGCGACTTGTAGCAATCATCCTCGCGCTTTTCCTGCTGGCGAAGGCAGGGTATTTTTATGTCGGGGGGCAAAATCAGATTATCGCCGTCTTTTTGAACAGGATAAAATCCTATAACTGCTTTCAAAATATGCGCCTCTGAATCAGCCCATTCCGAAAGGATTTTATTTGCGTCGGCAAGCAGGTTTTTTACTTCGGCAACCTTGGCCTTTTCGTCTTCGTCAAATACCTCATTTTCAGCGATATGAGCATATTTGGGCGAAAACTTCCATGCAGTGAGGAAAAATGCCCAGTTGATATACGGAACAACCTCTGCCACAGGGATATGGTCGATAACTTTGCTGCCCGTAAAAGTTGGTTTAGGAGAAACGTATCCGGAAAAGTCAATTTTCAGCGGATGATTGCGGGCATATTCTATCGGAACAAGTTCCTTTTTCGTTTCCTGCCGTTCTTCGCGCAATTTTTTATATTCGGCCTTAATTCCTTCTATATAAGCCGATTTGAGGGCCGCGTTCAAAAGTGCATTTGCAGCCGGAACAGCCCGCGAAGCATCGGTAACGTGCACCACAGGGCCGTGATATTCGGTGTCTATTTTAAGCGCAGTATGCAGGCGCGAAGTTGTGGCGCCGCCGATGAGCAGCGGGATTTCAAAACCTGCTTTTTCCATTTCCCGCGCCACCTGCGACATTTCCTGCAAACTTGGCGTTATAAGCCCGCTTAAACCTATCATATCTACCTCGTTTTCAATGGCTTGCTTCAAGATTTCTTCGGGCGGAACCATCACCCCGAGGTCGGTAATTTCGTAATTGTTGCACGAAAGGACGACGGAAGCGATGTTTTTTCCTATGTCGTGAACGTCGCCTTTCACTGTGGCCATCAATATTTTGCCGGCTTTTTCGATTTCGATTTCGCCTTTTTTCCCGGCTTCGATGTAAGGTTGCAGGAAAGCGACGGCGCGTTTCATCGTGCGTGCCGACTTAACCACCTGCGGCAGAAACATTTTGCCCTCGCCAAACAGGTTCCCGACAATATTCAGCCCGCCCATCAGCGGCTTGTCGATAATCTCAATCGGCGAAGAATAAACCGTCAAGGCCTCGGCCAAATCCTGTTCTATATAGTCCGAAACGCCCTTGACAAGCGCATAATGCAGACGCTCGTCAAGCGGCAAATTCCGCCAGCCTTCTGAACTTTCGTTTTCGCCTTCGTGCATTTGAGCATTCGCGCCTTCGTGCTTTTGCGCATATTCCAGCAAGCGTTCGGCGGCATCGGGATGACGGTTAAATATCACATCTTCAATCAGTTGCAGCAAGTCTTGCGGAATGTCTTCGTAAACGACTTGTGTGGAAGGGTTTACGATTCCCATATCCATTCCTTTCTGTATGGCGTGATACAGGAAAACTGCGTGCATAGCCTCGCGCAGGTAATTGTTCCCGCGAAACGAGAACGACAGGTTGCTGACGCCGCCGCTAACTTTGGCTCCGGGCAGGTTGGCCTTAATCCATTCGACGGCGCGTAAGAAATTGATAGCGTAGTCGTTATGTTCTTCGATGCCGGTGGCGATTGCCAATATATTGGGGTCGAAAATTATGTCGCAGGGCTTGAATCCGGCTTTTTCGGTAAGCAAACCGTACATCCGCCGGCAAACTTCGATTTTCCGTTCAAAAGTATCGGCCTGTCCGCGCTCGTCGAATGCCATTGCGATGACTGCCGCACCGTAAGACCTCACTTTCCGGGCTTTTGCGAGAAAATCTTCTTCGCCGTTTTTCAGGCTGATGGAATTTACTATCGACTTGCCCTGCAAGCATTTAAGTCCTGCTTCAAGGATTTTCCAGTCTGAACTGTCGAGCATCAGCGGAACTCGCGCAATGTCCGGCTCCGACATTATGAGATTCAGGAAATTTGTCATCTCGGCAGGGCCGTCTATCAGGCCGTCGTCAAGGTTAATATCGAGGATTTGAGCGCCGTCTTCGACCTGTTTCCGGGCGATTTGAAGCGCTTCTTCGTAATTTTTTTCTTTTATCAGGCGCAAAAATTTACGTGAACCTGCTACATTGCAGCGTTCGCCGATAAGAACGAATGAGTTGGGAATCGGGAATTGGGAATTGAGAATTAATGGTTCAAGCCCCGAAAGCACCAACTCCCCGTTTACGGCTTTCGCGCCTTCGCGCCTTCGCGCCTTCGCGCCTTCCGGCTTTCGCGCTTCCGCGCCTTCGCGCTCCACAAGTTCTGCAATAGCCCTGATATGTTCAGGGGTTGTTCCGCAGCATCCGCCGACAATATTTACGAGTCTTTCGTCGAGGTATTCTTTTATACTGGCTGCCATTGTTTCGGGCGTTTCGTCGTATTCGCCGAGGCTGTTGGGCAGTCCGGCATTTGGATGTGCGCTCACGAAGCAGGGGGCGGTTTGTGCAAGTTCTTTCAGGAAAGGTTTGATGTCTTTTGCGCCGAACGAGCAGTTGAGGCCGATGCTCAACAGGGGGGAGTGGGCGATGGATGCCTCGGCGGCCGCCAGGGTCTGTCCCGACAGGATACGGCCGCTCCTGTCGCCTATCGTGAAGGAAACCATTACCGGCAATTCGCGTCCCGATGTGGCAAACGATTCTTCGGCTGCCATAAGGCCGGCTTTCAGGTTCAGGGTGTCGAAGCAGGTTTCAAACAGCAGGATGTCAACTCCGCCCTCGGCCAGGGCGTCAATCTGTTCGCGGTAAGCCGTTTTCAGTTCGTCGAAAGTAACGGCACGGAAAGCGGGATTCGACACGTCGGGCGAGATGGAGGCCGTTTTATTGGTCGGCCCCATCGAGCCGGCTACAAACCGGGGACGGCCGGGATTTTTCCGGGTAAACCGGTCGGCGGCTTCGCGTGCGAGGCGGGCTGCTGCAAGATTCAATTCGCAGACGTAAGCCTCCATTCCGTAGTCGGCCATAGATATTCTGTTGCTGCTGAACGTGTTGGTGGTTATTATGTCGGCTCCTGCTTCAAGGTATTTTGCATGTACTTCGCCTACTATGTCGGGACGCGTGATTGAGAGCGCATCGTTGTTGCCCTTCAACTGCCCGGGCAAGTGTTTGAACCGGCTGCCGCGAAAATCGTTTTCCGTAAGCCGGTATTTCTGAAACATCGTACCCAGCGCCCCGTCTAATATGAGGATACGGTTTTCGAGTATTTTCTGTATTGACATTAATTTTTGTTTTCGTTTTTATATCCGACATTATCGTTTAAATGCTCTTTCGATGTCCCGCTTATCGTCTTTTTCCCTGAGCGACTGGCGCTTGTCGTAGGCTTTTTTGCCTTTTGCGACGGCAATTACCACCTTTGCAAGGCCTTTTTCGTTGATGAACATTTTGGTGGGGATAACGGTAAATCCGGTGGTTTCCGACAGCCGGCGTATCTTGTTCAGTTCCTTGCGGTTGAGCAGCAGTTTCCGGTCGCGGCGGGCGTCGTGATTGTTGTAGGTGCCGTAAAAATATTCCGAAATATTCATATTTTTAACCCATAACTCGTTGCTGATGAATGTACAATAGGTATCGACAAGGCTTGCCTTGCCGAGGCGGATGGATTTGATTTCCGTTCCGGTCAGGGCAATTCCGGCCGTAAAGGTTTCGATGAATTCGTAATCGAAAGAAGCCTTTTTATTTTTGATTGTTATGTTGTTTTGCTGCGCCATATTTTATAAAACGCTGCAAAGGTAATCATAAAATCAGATATTTCAAAGTTCTTTTAATACTTCTATCGCATTTTCGGCCGTATCCACTCCGCTGACGGTCAGCGTTCGGCGGTAGTTGTTTTTCACAAATTCGAGGAGGCGGGCGGAAAACTGATTTCCATATCGCACTCGATATTGGTTTCGGCAACGTAATTTTCGCAATAAACAAAAAGCCGACGATAAAAA
>JAISUN010000111.1 GCA_031272085.1 Dysgonamonadaceae bacterium
ACCTCACCCCCTGCCCCCTCCCCATAAGGGGAGGGGGTAAGAGAGGGAGTAAAAAATAAGATTATTGGTAAATATTTAAAAAAACTTTCTTTGGCCGCCCCCTGTTGGGAAACACGGGGTGGTTTTTTTGTCTGTGTTAAACTTTCCAAGTCTTGAAGACTTGGAAAGTTTTTAAATGAAAACTGCCTGCATCCCGTCCGGTGGCATCTTTTTTTGTGTTTTTTGTGGAATTAAATTTTTTGATTAACTTTGTGGCGGAAATTTTAATTTACAATTGATTATGGCGACAATAACGTTGAAATACAATGCACAAAACGACTTTTCCCGTAATGTTTTACTGTCAATCATCCAATCGGGGATGTTTCAAGTAGAGCAAAGCGATGGGGCAGAAATGCTTTACAATGCTGATTTTATCAATAAAATCAGACGTGCAAAAGCAAGTAAAGGCGTTTCAATTAAAACCGAAGATTTTATTAGCGAATTAAAGCAAGAATATGCCTTATAAAAATTTTTCGTATATATTACAAAAATTTTCGGGGCTATCCGTTAAAAAAATATCCTTATATAATTTTTTATTAGATAGATGAAGATGAAAAAATTGTTTTGGTAAAGGCTGTTTTTCATACTTCGCAAGACCCGGAAAAATATGATAACTTTTGATGTAAACTTTCCAAGTTTTTAAAACTTGGAAAGTTTTGTTGTGGCTACTTTTATTTTGGAATTTGAAAACAAACAAAATCCATACGAAGACAGACGTAGCGCAATTTTCGACTGGAAATAGGTAGCGACTGTTCATTGCATTGAAACAGAGGATATAGTGTCGTTTGCGGGAAGAATCTGCTAATATTTATTAACGAAATGGAGGACTGATTATGTACACGGAAACTGTTTTACGCAACACAGGTATGCGATTGTTAATCAATCATTTGAGCAATGTAGAGGCAGAGCGTTTTATTATGCTTATCAATCGCGAGCCTTTCGATTACACGCAATGGCAGCAAAATTTGTTTGAAGGTATGTCTGTCAGAGCATTAAGCAAAGCAGCGATGCAGGAATACGGCAAAACCGCTCCTTGCGAGGCTGCTCAAAAAGAATTTACAGATTTTTATTGATGTGAAAATTCGGATATTTGTCTGGGCTTTGATTTTCGTGTTAATGAGATGATTATTGTGATTTTTTGAACGAAAATTAATTACTTGCGAAAATTTGCATTATCGGCGGTATTTGCGTTTTATTAATAAAAATTTGTTATTTTTTTGCCGAACAATATATTTTTTTTAATTTTGTGCTGAAAATTATATTATGGCGAAGAAAGAATTATCTTACGGCGAAGCCTTCGCGCGTCTGGAAGAGATACAGGGAAAAATAGAGGCTAACAAGTTGGATGTGGACGAGTTAAGCGAGCATCTGAAAGAGGCTTCCGCCTTGCTGAAAATCTGCAAGGACAAACTTTTTACGGCCGGCGAAGAAACGCAAAAAATTTTGCAGGAAATACAATGAACGCCGATGAACAGACACGGTTTGTGATTGTCGTGGCGGGCGGGAAAGGCCTGCGGATGGGCGGCGATATGCCCAAGCAGTTTATGCCGCTGGGCGACCGTCCGGTGCTGCTTCATACGCTCGACGCTTTTTACCGTTACGACAGCGAAATCCGCATAATTCTTGTTTTGCCCGACGGACAGCGGGTTTATTGGCATAATCTCTGCACCGACTACGGTTTTACTGTTCCGCACCGGATTGTCAGCGGCGGCGAAACGCGCTTCCATTCAGTAAAAAACGGACTTGCGTTAGTCGAAAACGCGCTTGCAGCCGAAGGAACTGCGGGTTTCGGCGGAGCCTTGGTCGGCATTCACGACGGCGTGAGGCCGCTGATTGACAGCAAGACGATAGCGGCGGTTTACGAGCGTGCCGATTTCGAAAACGGCGCCTATCCTGCAATTCCGGTTACTGATTCGCTGCGCAAGTTTTCCGCTCCGGGCAAAAAATCTGTTGCAGTTGACCGCTCGAAATATTATCTGGTGCAAACTCCGCAGGTTTTCCGCGCCGAATTGATTATAAAAGCCTATCGGCAGGAATACCGCCCCGAATTTACCGACGACGTTTCGGTGGTCGAAGCCTCCGGCCTCTGCAATCCGGTAATGGTCGAGGGCAGCCGAAAAAACATAAAACTCACAACGCCTCTCGATTTCGTGATTGCGAAGGCGATGATGTAAAATTTCTAAAAATTATGAAAACACGCTTTTTTTTATTTATCCCGCTCTTTTTGTCTCTTGTAAATATTTCAATTTCAGCACAATACGAGAATGAAACCGATTGGCCGGAAATCACCCGCGAAGCCCGTCCCTGGACGCGCTGGTGGTGGCTGGGCAGCGCAGTTGATTCGTCAAACCTGCGTTACAACCTCGAATCGCTGGCTGCGGCCGGCATTGGAGGAGTGGAAATTACCCCGATTTACGGAGTAAAAGGCGGCGATGCGCAGTATATCCGCTACCTTTCGCCTCAATGGATGTCGATGCTGGCTTTTACCGAATCGGAGGCCAAAAGGCTGGGTATGGCGGTCGATATGAGCAACGGCACAGGCTGGCCTTTCGGCGGCCCCTGGGTTAGCGCGGAAGATGCTGCGACGAAGTTGGTTAAGAGCAATGAGCCTGTTTTTCAGGTCGGGAAAACCCGGCAAATGGTAAAGCGGGCGGCTCCGGGCGGCGAAGGTTTGGTGCTTGACCATTTCAACAAGGCGGCAGTGGAACGCTATTTAGCCCGCTTCGACAGCGCGTTTGCCGAATCTAAAACTCCTTATCCCCACAGTTTTTTCAATGATTCTTACGAAGTTTACGGAGCCGACTGGACGCCTTCGCTGCTTGACGAATTTGAGCGGAGGCGCGGATACCGGCTTCAAGATTATTATGCTGATTTTCAGGCCGATGGAGCAAAGGAAACCTCTGCACGCGTAGTTGCCGATTATCGCGAAACCATTGCCGAACTGCTGCGCGACAATTTTACCAAAACATGGACGGAATGGGCGCATCGGCACGGGGCTACGGTTCGCAATCAGGCTCACGGTTCGCCTGCAAACCTGCTCGATTTGTACGCTTTGGTCGATATTCCGGAGTGCGAAACTTTTGGGATTACCGATTTCAATATTCCCGGATTGCGGAAAGATTCGATTTTCAAGAAGAACGACGGCGACCCGACTGTGCTGAAATACGCATCGTCAGCGGCTCACATAAGCGGGAAAAAATTGACTTCGGCCGAAACTTTTACCTGGCTGACCGAGCATTTCCGCACCTCGCTTTCGCAATGCAAGCCCGAAATCGACCTGATGTTCGCTTCGGGCATTAACCACGTGTTTTTTCACGGAGCGGCCTATTCGCCTCGGGAAGCGGCCTGGCCGGGCTGGAAATTTTACGCCGCCGTAGATATGTCGCCCACAAATTCCATTTGGCGCGACGCTCCGGCTTTTTTCTCGTATATTTCCCGCGTTCAATCTTTTATGCAGAGCGGGCGGCCCGACGCCGATTTCCTGCTTTACCTGCCAGTTTACGATATTTGGAACAATGTCCGCGGAAATCATTATCTGGCTTTTTCGATTCACGATATGCAGAAGCGGATTCCCGAATTTTGCGGCGCAGTTGAGCAGATTATGGCTTCGGGATACGATTTGGACTATATTTCCGACCGTTTTATCGCGACCTGTTTTGTGGAAAACGGACAAATTGTTACCGAAGGCGGAGCAAGGTATAAAGCCCTGATTTTGCCGGCAGTAAAGATTTTGAAGGTAGAAACTGCCCGAAAAATAACGGAATTGGCCTCGCAGGGCGCAAAAATAGCGTTTATCGGCGGCTTGCCGGAAGACGTCCCCGGACTTTTCCGTTTGGACGAGCGCAGAAAAGAGATGAAGGCGGTAATTGATTCGCTGCAAAATTACAGGCAAAGCGGCGCAGTGCGGGTATTTTCTTCTATCGAAGAATTTGCTAAAATCGGCAATTATGCTGATTCTGAACCGTTTATAACCGATTTGGGCGGCAAACTCATCCGCCGCAAGCACGAGAGCGGATATGTTTATTTTCTCGCAATGCTGACCGACAGGACGATTGACGGCTGGACGCCGTTGAGCGTAACGGCCGAAAGCGCAATGCTTTTCGACCCGATGACAGGCGAAAAAGGCAAGGCAAAAATAAGAAATCTGGATGGGAAAACGGAAATCTATTTGCAGATGAAGCCGGGGCAATCCATTATTATTAAGACGTTTACAAACAAAAATATTGCTGCCGAAGATTGGAAATATTACCGTCCGATAGGCAAGACTGTTGCCCTGAAAAACGGGTGGGTATTGAGTTTCACAGAATCCGAACCCTTTGTCGGCCAAACGTTTAAATTAAAAAATCCGGTTTCGTGGACAGAATTGCTGAACGACACTTTAACGCGAAATATGGGCGAAGGCCGCTATTCAACATATTTTAACCTGAAAAAGCGGGCCGGCTCGGAGTACAGGCTTTCCCTTGGCGACGTCCGCGAAAGCGCCCGCGTTTTTGTGAACGGACGCTTGGCTGCGACGCTGTTTGCCGTACCTTTTGAGGTCAATATCGGCAAATATCTGAAAGATGGCAGAAACCTGCTCGAAATCGAAGTTACCAACCTGCCTGCCAACCGGATAGCCGATTACGACCGGCGCGGGGTTGAATGGCGGATTTTCAACGAGATAAACGTTGTAGATATTAATTACAAGACCGATAAATACAGCGGTTGGGGCATAATACCTTCCGGGCTGCTCGGGCCGGTTTCGATAGACGAAATTGCGAGTCGGCAGTGCGGATATTTTCCTGTTCGTTGTCGGTAAATGTAAAAATCTATTTTTTAAAATCCAAAAATATGACAATTTTTTGAGAAAAATACGTTTCCTATCCCCGCCGGTCGATGAACTTCACCGATTTCCGCTGTGCTTGCGGGAACTGTATGCTGTTTATGTACTCGACAGATTCGAAAACTATGGCCGGAGCAACGCGTATTTTGGCGCGGAAAACGTCCTTAATGTGCTTTTCCAACTGCTCCGAGCGGCTGTTTGTGCCTACGCGAATCAGAATTTCATCGGTGCCGAGTTCGTTCAGGAAAACCTCCACCACATAATTTACCACTTCGGGGATGCTGTCGATAACGTCGTAAAGCGCAGGCGGATAAAGCGTTGTGCCTTTGAACTTTACCATTTGTCCCTTGCGGCCGGTTACGCTGCTCAAACGAATTGTGTTGCGTCCGCAGGAGCAGGGTTCGGTGTGATGAATTACGATGTCGCCGGTTCGGAAGCGCAAAAGCGGCATTCCTTCCACACCCAGAGTGGTTATCGTAACTTCGCCTTCTTCGCCCGGCCTCACGTGCCGGCCTTCGGCGTCAAGAAACTCTGCTATAATCAGTTCCGGGGGCAGATGCCCGCCTTTTCCTTCGCCGCACTCGGTAAACGAGGTTTGCATTTCGGTGGAGGCGTAGGTTGAGTACATTTTAACGTTATCCCACTGGCTTGCAATGCGTTCGCCCAGAGTATTGAGGCTGAAATCGGTTTTGCGCAGGGCTTCGCCGATGCAGATAAATTTCCGGAGCGAGGAATTTTTGAAGTCAATATTTGCGGCCTTGGCGTAATCAATTAATTTACAGGCAAATGAAGGCACCATCATCGCAACTGTCGGATGAAGGCGGTTGATAGTGTCCCATTGAAGTTCGGGAATCCCGTTTCCCACGCGGCAAATACTCATCCCCAGTTCCCTTGCGCCCAGAAAATAGGCAAGTCCCGCCATAAAACGCCGGTCGATAGTTGTCATCAGTTGCATCACGTCCTTGCTGGTCAGGCCTGCGGTTTCAAAACTCAAACGCTCGTTGTAGGCAAGGCGTTGCAAATCGTTTTCGGTCAGGTAAAAAATGACGGGTTCGCCCAGAGTTCCCGAAGTGGTAACAATATCGACGGCTTTTTCGGGCGCTACACAGAGAAAATCGCTTGTCCGCAATTGCAGGTCGGTTTTGTCGGTCGTGGGAATCAGCCGGAGGTCGTCCAAAGTCCGGATTTTTGCGGCGTCGATTTTTTCTCTTGCAAACATTTCTTTGTAAAACAGCGAGTTAGCGTTTATGAACGCAAGCGTTTCCCTCAATTTTTCTTCCTGAAACTTTTTGATTGTTTCGGGTGATTCAAACTGGATTTTTGAGTTGTTGAACATTTTTCCGAGAGTTATGTTATTATTTTGGGAGGCAAAAATACTGTTTTTTTATTTATTTTTGGAAAAAAATACTTATATTTGCATTTTTATTAAATAAAATTTATGACAAACAATATTACACTTACGATGATTAAGCCCGACGCAGTGTCGAAAGGCTATATCGGAAAAATTCTCGGCGAAATAACCGAGGCGGGTTTTGCTATTGCAGCAATGAAACTTACTCAACTCACAAAAGCCGATGCAGAGCGGTTTTATGCCGAGCATAAAGGCAAAGGATTTTTCGACGAACTTGTGGAATTTATGACTTCCGGTCCCATTGTGGCTGCGGTTTTGAAGAAAGAAAACGCCGTTGAGGATTTCCGCCGACTGATAGGCTCGACCAATCCCGAAAATGCGGCGGAAGGCACGATTCGCAAAAAATATGCCGAATCGATGAGCAAAAATGCCGTTCACGGTTCCGACAGCGACGCCAGCGCCGACCGCGAAGCGCATTTTCATTTTGCCGACAGGGAAATATTTGCATAGAAAAGTTTTTATGATGCATTATTAACTCTTTTTATATCAAACAAATGGAACAAGATTTATTGGCAAAAATATCGGAACTTACCGAAACGGGAAAAGTAGATAATAAGATAAATAAGGGTTCGGACGGTGTGGATGAACTCACAAAACAGGCTCTGAATGAAGGCGTTGAACCGGAAAAGGTACTCGACGCCCTCGTTCTGGGAATGTCGATTGTCGGCGAAAAATTTGCCCAGGGCAAAGCATTTGTGCCGAATATGCTGCTTGCCGCCAAAGCAATGAATGCCGGAATGGCGCATTTGAAGCCGTTTTTCTCGTCCGGTCAGGTCAAGCGCAAAGGCTCGCTCGTCATCGGAACGGTGTTCGGCGACCTGCACGACATCGGCAAAAACCTTGTCGCAATGATGGTCGAAGGCTCCGGCTGGGAAGTTATCGACCTCGGCGTGGACGTCAAACCCGAAAAATTTATTTCTGCCGTCGAGCAGCATCCCGGCTGCGTTGTGGGCATTTCAGCCCTCTTAACTACCACGATGAACAATATGGAAACTGTCGTCAAGGCTGTTCGCGGAAAGTATCCCGAAACCCGCTTTATCATCGGCGGAGCGCCTGTAAATCAGGATTTCGCCGATAAAATCGGGGCTGACGCTTATGCTCCTAATCCTAAGGGAGCGGTGGATAAACTTAATTGGATAGTTAGTAGTTGATAATTAGTAGTTTTTAGTTTTTAGTTAATAGTTATTTAGAGCGTGGTTTTTTATGGAAAGATTTAGGTGGTTTATTTTTTTGTTTTTTCTTGTTTTTTCGGGGCTTTCGGCTGCGGAAAGGCTTGATACTGTGGTTGTTGACCGCAATGGTCGGGGCAATTTCCGCAATATTCAGGATGCAATAGAGTCTGTTAGGGCTTTTGACCCTGACGGTCAGGTAGTTATCTACATCCGCGAGGGTGTTTACAAAGAAAAACTTGTGCTGCATACTTACATCACAAATGTTAAAATCGTCGGCGAAAACCGCGATAAAACAATCATAACTTGGGACGACCACGCAAATATTGAGGCTCCCGCCGGTTCGGGCGCGACCAACGGCAAACTCGGCACTTTCCGCACTTACACTTTTCTTGTTCGCGGTAACGATATTACCATCGA
>JAISUN010000133.1 GCA_031272085.1 Dysgonamonadaceae bacterium
CTTCGGGATATTTTCGCGATTTGCAGATTACGAAAGAAATATTTTTACCCGCTTTCGGCGAACTTTCGGATTGCATCGGCATCACGCGGCTGATGCTTGAATCGCTGACGGTTAACGAACATATTTTTACCGATGAAAAATATGATTTGATTTTCAGCGTAGAAAAAGTAAATGAACTTGTTTTGAACGGCATTCCGTTCAGGGAGGCATATAAAAAAATAGGGCAGGAAATTGAAGATGGAAAATTTATTGCCGAAAAGACTTTAAATCATACTCACGAAGGCAGTATCGGCAATCTGTGCAACGACGAAATTGCAGCGATGAAAAACCGGATTGTCGCCGAATTTAATTTTGAAAAAGCGATTAACGCCGAAAAAAATCTGTTAAATACAGCAAAATGAAAAATTTTAATCCCGTTAAAATCATAGTTCTGACTTTTCTCTTCTGCATCTTTTCCTGCGAAGACGAATACGTTTCGCCTATACCTTACCGCGAAGTAAATCTTACTTTGGAACTGAATTTTCGCGATAAAGAATTGCAGTCGCAGATTTTTGCAACAAAAATTTTCACAACTCCGCGCGACGAATCCGACCGCCTTGGTTATGGCGGACTTCTCGTCATTAACGGCACAGGCAGCAACGGCGCAACAAATATCTACGCTTACGATTTGGCTTGCCCAAACGAGGCAAACCCGACAGTTCGCGTGCAGCCGATAACGCCCGACAGCACATATTATGCCCGTTGTCCGAAATGCGGCGCCATTTTTGATATTTCGGCAGGCTACGGCAATCCCGTTTCAGGTTCGCAACACTATTTAAAATCTTACCGAATAACCAAAATCAGCAGCGTCGAATATCGCGTAACCAACTAACTTGCAAGTTTTCCGATAGTTTTTCTCAATTTGTCGAGGAATATAATTCTATTTCGCTCATTGTTGGTAATCAAAGTAGAGGTACGTTTCATCGAATACATCCAACGGCGCATTATATCTGCGGCGTTAGAATCCAACGAAGTTATCGCTCCGAGAGTGAAAGCGTCCACCATAGAAATATTGACGCCGTCGGCAAAAAGATAACTGTATGATGTCTCAAAATTGAGCCCCGATGAATAGATGTCAACTCGGTTTCCGTTGTTGTAAGCGCCTGTATTCATCAGTTGGTCCATATTTTTCAGAGATTTTTCCAAAGTATCTTTAAGCATCCGCACTTCTTCGTGCGTAATCATATTGAGGTCTCTGAAAAATAAAATGTCGTGCACCAAATGCGACAGAGAAAACTCGTTGTAAATGAGGTAGGTATATTTTATTTTCTGTACCGCCTCAATGTACTGTCTGTGAAGTTCCCTCAACCGCCTCGGAATTTGAACTTGATGATAGGGAATTTTTTGCTCTTTGGTGCCGAACTGATAGCGCCATTTCAAAATCATAAACCGATAAATCGGCTCATAAAGCGCCATAGTATGCAAGGGCACAAAATTAGACGCGCAGCCAAACTCCGAATAAGGCTGAGTAGTCGCAGCATTTATTGCTGCAACATAATCTGCGCCCATTTTATAATCCGTATCGGTCAGAGCGAAAAAATCCTGATGATGCAGATTAAACGGCAATGAGCGATAAGGCTGGGCAATGCCCATCAACTTATCGAGAGAAACATTGAACTTGCGCGCTATCAACGATATTTCCGCCACAGTAAACGGAACATCGCCACGAAGACGCCTGTAAACCGAAATTCTCTCGATGTTTAATATCTCTGTCAACATTCGACAAAGATTTCCTCTGCGAGGCACGTGCCCCTTCAACGCTTCGATGAACTTTGCATAAAAGTCATTGTTGTCTTTTTCCATAATCAATAAATATTACATTTTTAAAATAATTCCACTATTTGAGTGCAAATATACAAATAATTTCAAACATTGCGCAAGAATTTTTGATTAATTAAACGAAAATTGACACACATTCGTAAAAAAAAAAAAAAAATAGGACATTTATTGACACATCAGAAGAAAACTTGCAACTGAACTGCGACAGAATGATTTACTCCTTGCAGTTTATTATCGGAATAAATGTAATTTAATTGAATTTTAGTAAGATATGCCAAATAATAATTTATGCCGAAAGTATAATCCGTTATCTCATTTTGACTGATTGAGCGGTCGGAATCATAAAAATCGCATTTTCCGAGAATTTCCCATTTTGAAGGAATAATTTTCCAAACGGCGGACGCATAAATTCCCTGTCGGTCGATATTTCCCGTGCTGTTGGCAATATATTCCGAGCGAGCGTAAAAATGTTTGCCGTCAAAAACGCCGCCTACGGCAAAAGCGTCGCGATTGTGATTTCCTGCCGGAAGGACGCCGATGGAATCCGTATTCAGTTTTCCGGCATAAATCGAACCGCCTATTTTCAGTCCTTTAATCGGTTGAAAATAAGCCGTTCCGATAAAATCTTTGTGATTATTTTCGTCTTTCGTATTTAATCCGGTGCCGTTGTAAAGTCCGGCGCTGTATTCCAAAAGGAAAAAATCATCTTTGGCAAACGCTTTTCCGTAAAGCGCCAAACCTGCGTCGCGACCGGCTTTTACTCCGCCCGTGCCGGCATATTGATTAAAATCGCCCGAACTTCCCGCCATTGCCGAAACCGAGCGCGACGGAAAAATTGTTTCCATCCGCGACGCCGACATCGGATTTTCTATCGTAAACGGAGTTTTGGATTGCCCGAAACGCAGATTTACCGCATCGCAAGGCAGCCATTCGCCGTAAATTTCCTGCAAAGCCGTGTTCGGTCCCGCGTCAAACATAAGCATATAGCCAAATTGACGTTGTTCGCCGAGTTTTCCGGTTGCAAAAAGTATAACTCTCGCCAAATCAATGGAATTGTTGGCATTCATTCTCGCTTGTCCGAGCGCGGGATTTTGACTGAAATCGGCGACAATCTGCCCGTAGCCGTTAAGTTGAAAAGCCTCGCTCACGAAAGCCTTTTTATACTTGGCAGTGATTTCCTGCGCTTGCGAAGACACAAAGGCTGTTAAAAAACAGCAAATTAAGAAAAATTTTTTCACGATGTTTTTTATTTTTGTGAGGTACAAAATTAGTCATTATATCCTGTTTTGCAAAATGTTCGGCAAAAATTCGTACCTTTGTTGCTCATTTTATAAGGAAAAATCATAAAAAATGAAAATTGGCGTGATAATTTCTACCTATAATAATCCCCGATGGTTGGAAAAAACCCTTTGGGGTTATGCCTGTCAATCGGTAAAAGAATTTGAACTTATCATAGCCGACGACGGTTCGGGCGAAGAAACAAAAAATCTGATTGCCAATTTTCAAAAAAATGTTTTCCCTGCAATCAAGCATATTTGGCATAAAGACGAAGGTTTTAGAAAATGTACGATTTTAAATAAGGCTATTGTTTGCGCCGAATCGGAATATTTGATTTTTACCGACCAGGACTGTATTCCGCGCAAAGATTTTATTGAAACGCATCAAAAATTTGCCGAGTCGGGATATTTTCTTTCCGGCGGATATTTTCGGCTGAATATGGAAATCAGTTTGGCAATTACGAAAGACGATATTTTCAATCAGAACGCATTTCAAATAAAGTGGCTCAAAAAGAAAGGCTTGAAAAACAGTTTTAAGAATACCAAACTCCTTGATTCCCCGAAATTTTCTTCGATAATGAATTTTATAACTCCTACGAAAGCGACTTGGAACGGTATGAATTCGTCCGGTTGGAAAACCGATTTTCTAAAAATTAACGGGTTCAATGAAACTATGCTGTACGGCGGCGAAGACCGCGAATTTGGGGAACGGCTTTTTAATCTCGGAATCCGCTCAAAACAAATTCGTTATTCCGCAATTTGCCTGCACCTCGACCATCCGCGCCCGTACAAAAACGCCGGCGCCATCCGCAAAAATCTTGCAATTCGCCGAGAAACGCGACGCAATAAGGTTGTGCGGACGGATAATGGGATAGTTGGGGGATAACCAGAAATATTTTCTTGTTCTTATATAAAAAGTCAAAACATCGGGTTTATTGTAGGCATCAACCACTTTCTTTTTGCGACTGCCCGATAAAAGGAAGGTTTTCACGCTGTCGGCTGACAATGAAAAAGCACAAACAATTTTTCCCGTTTCGATATGACGAAAAAAATGCGTCTGTCCAAGCGACTGATTTTGAAACAATATAGCATCGTTGTTGAAAAAATCATTGATGTCGCTGTCGCCGCAGTCAAAATCGTTAATCAAATTTTCTTGCGACAATTTGACCTTTTCGCATTCAAGTACTAAATTCATCATAATATCACTCTATCTCTTTTCATTGATGTTATGATGTCTTCCCTTTCCTGCTTTGAAATCGGTCGTTTCAAAGGCGTTTCGCGCATTTTTGCCCACTGTTCGTAGAAAAATTCCGCTTCCTTGCCATAAAGCACCGGCGCCATTCTGATAGGTGTTGCCATAATCTTGTGAATTAAATTTTTTGCAAATATACAACTTTTTTTCTAACTCGCAAAACTCCCGGTAAAATCTTACTTAAAATATTTTTTACCGATGTTGTTTCATTTGTGATAATGCGTTGAAAATAAGATTATTATCAAAAAATTAACGTAAAAATAACCTAAAGATAACGTTTAAATAATCTATGTCTCAAAAATAATTCTTTACTTTGCAAAACCTTAACTCATTTAACCAAAACATTTTTTTTAACGGAACTGCCTCAAAAGTGATTTTTGGGGCAGTTTTTTTGCAGTCATTCAAGGTTTTAATACTGTAATAAATATTCCATTTTTCAAAAAAATGGAATATTTATTACAGCCTTTAAGCCTTAAAGTTCTTAATCCCTGCAATCATCAATCCGCCCATTGCGTAGATGTTGCATAAATATATGCACTTCGACCATCCGCGCCCGTACAAAAACGCCGGCGCCATCCGCAAAAATCTTGCAATTCGCCGAGAAACGCGACGCAATAAGGTTGTGTGGACGACTGATGGGATAGTTGGGGGATAACAAGAAATTTATTGCACCGAGAAAATATAATTTTCGTCCATACCTGTAACTTGATAAGTAGCGGCATTTCCAGCCTTACAGATTCTTGTCCAAAGATAAACTCGTTGAGCAACAGAAAGATTAACAAATAAACTTACCTGACAGAAATTAAATTTTTCTCTTGGGAGTTCAACTGCCGTATGCAGTGGAATATTCCCGATATTTCTATTCAACGAAGAGGAAGAACTGCTTAATGCAAGATTCGCGTATGCCTCGCCACCCGGGGAAACAACATTTGTATAACATACGCCGACATAAATAGTTTGCGGTCCGGCAGGACAGTCAACATATTGCTCCGTGTAAGTCCAAGCGCCGTCAGTGTTTACCTCGGCGGTTAACTGTATGGAAACCGCTGTTTTAACACCCTGGGTTACAATCTGTCGCGGTTCTGTGTCTTGCAATTTTTTCCAAATCGAGCCGTCGAAGTAATAATATCCTGCCGATGTTACGTTGATTGTTTTGGAAGTTGTCGGGTTTGCCGCCGCCGTTACATAAACAATCACGCCTTTCTGGTCTGTGCCGTATTTTGAATCATTACCCTTCAATTCGTTGCCTGTCAAAACGGGCGGAATAATGCCGTCGGCTTTTGTTCCGCCCTTGCGAACATCAAGAGTTGCTTTCGGTTCGTCAATGGAGCCGACGGTCATTTGCGCTATAGCGCCAACTGCGCTCAATATTGCGAGCGCCAAACTGACAAAAAAAACCTTCTTGCTCATATTTTTTATCATAATATTTAGAATCATTTAATTTCCAACAGGAGTGGCAACAATTGTGTTTTCGCCGCCTGCACCAAAACTTACGGTGTATGCACTTACGCTTCCAGAAACAATCATTGTTTGTGTATTATATACATAGACATAATATGTCTTGTTGGCATTGGAAGTATTATTGATTATTAGATGTCCGCTTATCATAGTATAACGTTGTGGACCAGTCAATCCTCCACTAATTAAATTTGCTCCTACCAAATCGCTCGTTGGCGTAGTGCCGGTAGAACTGTCAGTTAAAGAAAGTCTCATCCAATACGCTCTGTCTAAATAACTCGTTCCCAAACTCAAAACCAGTTCAACTCCAACTTGCCATTTTCCGGGAGGAAGAGTTATTCTCGTATTTGTAGTGGGATGGGCTTCATTCAGAGCACTTGTACTACCTGATGAAACTGCAGGAAAAGTAATAGAAATGGCACTTCCGACAGTTCCTGCAATTTGATAGATTGTCGATAGAGCCCATCTCGCATAACCACTTGCGTCTGATGTTAATACTTTATTAGCGCCAGGTTCAGCCGTTGCGCCGTAATATCTGAATCTTCCTGTGCCTGCAGCATTGACAGCAAGATTGTAATCACCGGTAGTTATTGTTGTTGTTTTTGTCAACGCTCCGCCGAGAGTTATTGAATCGGCATAAGTTGTCAAGCCATTGTTAGCCTTTGCGTTAATCGTTGTGCCAGATAGAGCCAAACCCGTACCCGCAGTGTAAGTTGTGTTATTGTCGGCAGGCAATGTTATCGTTTTTGTATTTACTCCTGTAACTTCGCCCTGTGCATTGGTTGTAACGCCGTCAATCGCAGTAAAAGTTGCTCCGTGCGCAGGCGAGGCTGTACTTGTAGTATTGGTGCGCGTAACATTGGATTCAGAAATTGTCGTTCCACTAATCGTGATACCAGTTCCTGCCGTATATGTTGTATTTTGGTCGGCAGGCAAAGTTACCGTTTTTGTATTTACTCCCGTAACGCGACCTTTTGTATCTCTTGTAACAGCGTCAATCGCGGTAAAAGTCGCTCCGTGAGCAGGTGCAGCAGTGCTTGT
>JAISUN010000137.1 GCA_031272085.1 Dysgonamonadaceae bacterium
CCCAACGGAACGGTTTTGTTGCTTGACGACACGTGCTATTTCATTGGTTTCGATACATTTGAAGAGGCACAAACGATTCAAGCAGAACTCAACAAACCTGAAATTCAAGAATTTATCCAATCTTTTATGTTTACCGACGCTAAACGAGCAATAACAAAGGATTTGCTGATGCGGGTAGGTCTGCGTTCAAATTTAACTCAAAGACACAGGGAAAATTCACTGTTTGAGTATTGAAACCGTGTATTATTGTGCGGGAAAAATATGTTTCGCCATATTATTGGGCTGCGTTTGTGATGATGGATTAAACGCGGGTATAAACGCGGCGAATTTTTCGCCAGTAAATACTTGCCTTACTGTTGCACGGCTTGTCTTTTGCTATCGGTAATTTTAATTTCCGGCAAATTACGCCTCTTTTTTCCTGACTTCTTTTATGGCAGCCCACGCTACGGCGGCAAGCAATCCGAGCAGGAAAATAAGCGAAACAACAGAGCCGATGCGGTTTAGCAGATTGTAAGCGTCCGGCTCGAAGCGGAACTCTATCCGGTGTTTCCCTGCGGGAACGTTCATCGCCCGCAACGTCCAGTCGGCGCGGTAATAATCCGCCGGTTGGCCGTCGATAGACGCTTTCCAGTCGTGATTGTAGAAAATCTCGGAAAAGACGGCCACACGCTCGGAAGCCGCATTGGATTCGTATTTCAGGATATTCGGCTTATACTCTGTGAGCCGTATGTAATCGGTGCTGTCGGTGGCTTGCAGAGCCTGTTTTGTGGCTTTTTCGGCAAATTTTTCGTCTATCACTGCCGTTTTCAGCGGATTAATGACATTCAGAGCCGCAATTTCGGCGTCGGCATTGGGCGCAATCTGCGTTTCATCGACAAACCACGCATCGCCGAAAGCCTTTGGATTGACAAGCGGCGGATATTCGGGATTGACAATTATATACTTGGTATTGAGCATATTAAGCGTAGGAGTTTTGTCAAAAACAGGCATTATGCTGTCGATAACGCCGTTAGACGAGCGCAAAGCCGAGTAAATTTCGCCCATCTCGCCTGCAATTCGGTGGTCGATAAGTTCTTGATAACGGCGCAGTTTCGCGGGGTGGTATCCGCCTATCGACTTGTGGAAATACGAAGTTTCGGTTTCATTGAAAGTATCGGAAGTCAGATTTAAAACCCTGAACGACGGCGATTTATCCTGCAAAATAAATTCGTCGGCTTTGGTTTTCTTGTAGGAATCAATCAATTTTTGCTTCGCAAACATATTGTCGTTCAGATAACGCTTGTCGATTCCCCACAAATCTACCGTAATAAGGATGAGCAGCCCGATTCCGAGGACTGTCGTTCCCGTTGCGGAATTTTTGGTTTTTATTTGGAAAAATATCAGTCCGGCGGCCAAAACAATGAAAATCAGCGAGCGGAAAGCGTCGGCGGAAGCCATTGCGGAGCGGGTTGCAGTCAGTCCGGCAAGTAATTGATTAAGAATATTTTCCGGCAAATTTTGCTGAAACATCCTCGTTATCATTTGCGAATCTTTTTCCGATTCAAAACTCAAAAACAGGCTCGGCATAATCCAGAGCAGCAAACAAAGTCCGCCGGTAATCGCTAACGACCATATTAGAGCGCGTTGCGCCTGCCGACCGTCAGCTTCGCCGCTCACGAGCCGCTTCAAACCCCAAAATCCGATTAAGGGCAGCGTCATTCCGGGAATTACCAGAGCCATCGTAGGCGTGCGGAACTTGCTGTACATCGGCAAATGATAGAACAGAAAATCGTTGAGCGCCGAAAAATGTTTGCCCAAAGCCATAAAGACAAAAATCAGCGAAAAGCCTGCTATCCACCATTTTAGCGGATTTTTTACCAAAAACATCCCGAAAACGAACAGGAAACAGACTATCGCCCCGTAATAAAAAGGCCCGGCAGTAAAAGGCTGGTCGCCCCAATAGGTTGGCGCAGAAGTGTTTCGCCCAGGATTGGCTCCCAAAGAAACCAAAGTTTTGTAAAATTCGGAATTTTTATCCACAACCTCTACCGAGGCTCCTCCATAAGCGTTTGGAACAAGCAAAGTCAGGAGTTCGCCCGGCTGGTAACTGTACGAAAATGCGTAATCAATATCCAGCCCGTCCGACTTTTTCTGCTCGCCGCCCGCAGCAGTTTCCGTCAAATCCGAAGGGCCGCGCATGCTTTCCTGCCCCATTTCGTAGTTGGCATAAAGTCCGCCAAGCGAAGGCAAAATCGAGATAACGACCCCGGCTAATAGCAGCAGCGAAATTTTTGTCCAAGACACAATCTGCTTATTAATAAGCATTTGCACAGAAAGAACCAAAAACGTGAGAAAACAGAAAATCGCCAAATAATAAGTTATCTGGATATGGTTATTCATAAGCGAAAGGCTTATACCGAGCGCGAAAAGCAGGAATCCCCACAGCCATTTCCGGTTGAATAGCAGCGCCATCCCCGCCAGAGTGAGCGGCATAAACGCGATGACGTACATTTTTGTAATATGCCCCACCAGAATCAGAGTAAAGTTGTAAAGTCCAAAGGCAAAGGCGATTGAACCCGCAACGGCTAACCATCGCCGGACGCCGACGACGCACATCAGAATATAAAAACTCAACAAAGCGGCTAAAACCATGCTTGCGCCCATATAATCGAGCGCCTTTACCGGAGTTTCGACATAGTTTCTGAAATCGGGCGGATTGCCGTAAACCTGAATATGATAGGAGGGCATTCCCGAAAACATCGCGCCTGTCCAGGCCGACTTTCCGCCCTCGTTTTTGTAATATTCGTCCAACTCGTGCGCCATACCCGAAACCTTCTGCATATCGGCCTGCTGAATGGTTTTTCCGTCGAAAATGCTCGCGTGGAAGTAGGTGCAGACAAGCGCCAGAAAAATCGCAATCGCTATCAGGTGCGGCGCCAAATTCTTTGCCAGTGTTTTCATATAATCTTGTTTTTTATTTTATCAGAGTTTAATTCTAATTTTCTGCAAAAGTAATATTTTTTTTCTACTTTGCACTACACAAAAAAAATATTTTCCCAAAATTTATTAGTATTTTTGCGAATCGGCAAATGCAAAATGGACGACAAAATTTTCGACAAACTGAAAACGCTGGCCGAAGCCGCAAAATACGACGTTTCCT
>JAISUN010000020.1 GCA_031272085.1 Dysgonamonadaceae bacterium
TAATGTTGTGTTTCCGATAATCGCCGACAAATATACACATTATTTTTGAATTACACTCAAATAATGTCCAAAATCAAACTTTTACCGCCTCATATTCGCTTTCACTCAACCAAAATTCCGGTTCAATAATCTTTACTTCCTCATAATCAAGTCCGTATAGTTTGTAAACCAATGCGTCGATTTGCCGTTCTTGGGCGCTTGTGTCCGCCACGCCGCCGTCATTGCGGGCTTGACCCGCAATCCCATGTTTCGCCGCCAATATCTGTTCCACAAGGGAAATTATCGGTTGCTGCGCAGAGAGGGGAATGGCGGGAATGGGAATTTGTTCCAAATATGGAATATCAAAACGCAAATAACCGCCTGCCATATGCGTAGTTTCATATTTCAAAAAATACCAACAATTTATAAATGAACTATTTAATATTCCTAATAAAAATTTCAAATCAATTTTTGAATCTGTTATCAATGTTGCTTTCCCAATAAAATGTTTGGCTAAATCTAAACATGCTTGTATTGACTTTGTTACACGTCCAATTACAATTTTTTCTTTCATAAATTCCTGAATAATAGCATTGGAATAAATTGAAATCGGAATAAATTCTTTTTGCCAATCAATGTAAAATTTCTTCGTATCGGCAGTTTGTAGAATTGGTTTATATTTTTCTTTTTCAGAAACAGATAATTGTTCAAAATTGTCTTTCTTGATTTTCAATTTTCCATATCGTTGCAGAAGTTCCCCATTTTAATTTAGCAATGTCTTTTAATTTCAAAGAGCAATTATTTTCTATTTTCGATAGAATGAAAAAAGTCGGATTTGTTGGTATTATTTTATTGGAAGATTTAATTAAATCATCTTGCAATAGGAAAAATGTCGTTTCCTCTAATTTGTTCAAATCTAAACATCTGTTAACTCGAATCTTCCGTTCTCCTTTTTTATTAAAAGCATAAACAATAGGGTATGTTGCTGCGCCGTCAAATACTTTTACATACGAAACATCAACAATAAACAAAATATTCTTTTTTTCAATTAAATGTTTTCTTAGTCCAAACCCGCTATTTGTTGATAAAAATTGATTTGGATTTATAAAGCATAAAATTCCATTTTCATTCAATAATTGGTCGCCTCTTTCAATGAAAAATTGATATAAATTTGGTCTTTTGCTATTAAAATTTATTGGCAGGTTATTATTAGTTGTAATCGTCGTGTCTATTTTACGGTAGTCTACATACGGCGGATTTCCAATCACAATATCAAACCCTGTTTCGGGGGATTGCGGCGCCTGTCCCGCCACAGCGGGATAAACTCCGCAATGACGGCAATCGTTTGGCGCATTAAACCCGACGGTAATCTGAAACTTTTTAGTATATTAGGCTAAAAACAATAAAAATATGATTTACGGATACATTCGGGTAAGCACCGACAGACAAACAGTAGAAAATCAGCGTTTGGAATTCAATGAATTTTGTAAACGCAACAGCATCGCCGTAGAAAAGTGGATTGAAGAAACCATTTCCGGCACAAAAGAAGTAGAGAAACGCAAACTTGGCGGACTACTCGAATCGCTCGAACGCGACGACATCCTGATATGCGCCGAACTGTCGCGCCTTGGTCGCAACCTGTTGATGATAATGTCCATCCTCAACGTCTGTATGGAAAAAAGCGTTCAGGTGTGGACGATCATAGACAACTACCGGCTTGGCAGCGACATCAGCAGTAAAGTACTCGCCTTTGCTTTCGGCTTGTCGGCAGAGATAGAGCGCAACCTCATCTCGCAACGCACAAAAGAGGCTCTGGCCCGAATGAAATCGGAAGGCATTCACATTGGCAGACCAAAAGGCGCAAAAAATATTGCCGTAAAACTGTCAGGCAAAGAGCAGGAAATTCGCCACCTGATGGAACAACAAGTCCCCAAAATCCGAATAGCCGAAATGCTTGGAGTACATCGCTCTACGTTGCGGCGGTATATGTTGCCATAGTTTGGCTTGTTGAAAGAAAATGATTACTTTTGCAAATAATTAAATATTATGAGCAAAGAAAATATCTTGTCTTTCCCCCAAGCCCGCTCCCTCGCCTTTTCCGGCGACATCCACGGCGATTTTGAAACCATTGTGTATCGGCTCTGAATAACTATACCGATACGGTTTTGATTGTCTGCGGAGATATTGGAATGGGATTTCAAAAAGATGAATATTATTTTCTGATGTTCAAGAAGTTAAACTTAAAATTGTCGCGCAACAACAATCATCTTGTGATGTTTCGCGGCAATCACGATAACCCGGATTATTTCAACGGCAGTTTCAAAAAATACCGCTACATTCATATTATTCCCGATTATACGGTCGTTTCAGTATTGTCAATCAATGTTTTATGCGTTGGCGGCCCGGTTTCGGTTGACCGCCATTATAGAATAAATATGGAATCGCGAGGCGGCAAAAAACATATTGGGGTAATATGGAACTGCCTTATGATGAAAATAAACTTGATGAAATCAACCGACAGTATCCGAACAATATTCAGATAGTCGCCACCCATACCTGCCCCTCATTCGCTTATCCCACAACAAAGCAGAATATTCAGGGCTGGTTGCAGGTGGATAAGGGCTTGAACGCATTAGTCGATGAGGAACGCAACGTGATGGACAGGATATTTGCCCGTTTGCAGCCTGCACAATCAAATCTGTCAGATTGGTATTACGGACATTTTCACGAGCATAAATTAGAACAGTATCACGGCGTGAATTTCCGCCTTTGCGATTGCGGGGAAATAAACGAATTTCGGAATCCTAATCCTCAAAGTTGTGTGCAAATTGTATGCAAATAAAAAACCAGAGAGCCAAGATTTATCTTCGTAACTCTCTGATTTTCAGCCGTCGGGGTAGCGGGATTCGAACCCACGACCCCCTGCTCCCAAAGCAGGTGCGCTAACCGGACTGCGCTACACCCCGAAACACTTTTGAAAGGCTTTTTCCTCCAAATGCGGGCGCAAAGGTACGAATAAAAATTGAAAAGTGAAAGTGAAAAATTGAAAATGTTAGTTTTTTCGGGAAAAATGCTTACTTTTGCCGGAAAATTTTTACAATGGAAAACAGAATTTGCAGTCTTCTGAATATAGAATACCCTGTCGTTCAGGGCGGTATGGTCTGGTGCTGCGGATGGGAACTCGTTTCGGCTGTGAGCAACAACGGCGGCCTCGGCCTCCTCGGAGCCGGCTCGATGCGCCCTGATATGCTGCGCGAACAAATCGCAAAATGCCGGACGGCAACCGAAAAGCCTTTCGGAGTGAACGTTCCGCTGATGAATAAATACGCCGAAGATTTTATGAAAATCATTATCGAAGAGGGCGTTAAAATCGTCTTTTCTTCTGCCGGAAACCCGAAAACATGGACTAAAACGCTGAAAGAAAACGGGATAACAGTAGTACACGTAGTTTCCAGCAGCAAGTTTGCCCGAAAAGCCGAAGAAGCGGGCGTTGACGCCATCGTTGCCGAAGGTTTTGAGGCCGGCGGACACAACGGACGCGAAGAAACTACCACTTTTGCGCTTATTCCGCAGGTTCGCCAAGCCGTTTCACTGCCCCTGATTGCTGCCGGAGGAATCGCTACCGGAGCGGGATTGCTCGCAGCGATGAGCCTCGGAGCCGACGGAGTTCAATTGGGAACACGCTTCGCCCTGTCAGCCGAAAGTTCGGCTTCGGAAGCGTTTAAGAAACTTTGCATCGGACTTAACGAAGGCGATACTCTGCTGGCTCTCAAAAAGTTATCCCCTACAAGGCTCATCAAAAACGCATTTTTTGAAAAAGTAAAAGAAGCGGAAGACCGCGGCGCAACCGCCGAGGAACTGACTGAACTGCTGGGAGTTGGCCGTGCAAGAATCGGAATTTCCGAAGGCGACCTCGAAAACGGGGAACTCGAAATTGGCCAGATAGCATCCTTAATCCGCGAAATCGAACCCGTCGGAAAAATTATGCAAAACATTGTCAGTGAGTATAATACCGCGCTCGACAGCCTGCGAAAAATCGATTAAACTTTCGCTTTTCCCCTGTGCCGGCTGTTTTGCTTGATATTCAGCGTTTCGACAAGCAGCGAAAACCCGATTGCAAAATAGATGTAGCCCTTCGGGACTTCTTCGATTTTGTGGTCGAAAATGGTTAAATGCGACAGGTGGCCGGCCTCAATCAGCAGCGTTACCGAAATCAGAATCAGGAACGAAAGCGCCAGCATCTGGATTGACGGATGTTCGTTTACAAAGCGGCTCACTGCGCCCGAAAAGACCATCATTATTACGATTGCCACAACTATTGCGAGGCACATTATAAACAGCGCCCCCGCTTCGCCGTAGTCGCGGTAACTGACCATTCCGACGGCCGTCAGTACGCTGTCGAGCGAAAAAACGATGTCTAAGGCAACTATTTCGGTAATTATTATTGAAAACGAATTTTTGCTTGAAACGTTGATTTGATGCTCTTTTTCTTCAAGTTTGTCGTGGATTTCGCTCACGCTTTTGTAGAGCAGAAACAGCCCTCCGGCAAGGATTATCAGGCTTTGGCCGGTTACGCTGCAATGCAGCCATTCCCAGTCGATTGAAAACAGAGGTTTGATTAACTGCATCAGCAGCGAGATGCACAGCAGCAGCAGGATTCGGGCAATCATGGCCAGTCCGAGGCCTACAAACCGCCCGTGTTTTTGCTGATGTTTCGGAAGTTTATTCGTCATTATCGACAAAAACATTATGTTGTCGATTCCAAGCACAATTTCGAGGAATGCCAAGGTCAAAAGCGCTAACCATGCGGAAGGCGACGCGAGTACGCTAATAATTTCACTCATATACTTTCTAATTTTTTTGCAAAGATAAGGATTTTAAATCAAACAAAGATTATCCGATAGATTTACTTTAAATTTTTGATGCGTTTGCCGGCATAAAACAGGCCTTATTTAAATTTTTTCTAAATTACAATAAAATTTAAAATTATTTTTCATTGATTATCAATTACTTATGATTTTTACCCTCGATTTTCCTAAAAAAACTGCCATTTTTCGTGAACTTTTTTCATTTTCAGGTGTTATATAAATAGAACAACTAAAATTAGAGTTATAATGCAAAACAAACTTTACGATTTTTTCACAAAACGAAAACCGAATGACGGTTCAGCACACAATTTATCCGGTATGTTTAAGGGGGCTTGTATGTATGTATGTATGTATGTATAATACTCCTGTTTACTGACAACGCACGCGCCCAGGTAACCATCGGGGCGCTGGACGAGCCGACGAAGGGAGCGTTGCTCGACCTCAATCCTCATTCTGCCGGCAAACTCGGCGGACTTCTCTTTCCAAACATCTTTATACCAACAGCGACAGTTTGCCCGCTTCGCTGGTTGGCGTTGATGCTTTGACGGATGCGCAACGCGACTATTATCTCGACTTGCAGGGAATGGTCGTCTATAACACCAATTCCGACCTCGCGGGAGGCGTCGGACTTTTTGTCTGGGACGGTTGGGAGTGGAAAAAAGTCGGCTCCGACAGCGGATTTAAAACGGAGTGCGAACTCACGCCGATTACCGCTGCGGTCGGCGACCTGACCTGCTCGGTTATTGATGAATTTTGTACGCTCGACGCCGATTACACGTTCAACATCATTGCAGGCGGCAATTTTGTTACGCTGACGCCTGTCGATGCGCGGAAAGGTA
>JAISUN010000075.1 GCA_031272085.1 Dysgonamonadaceae bacterium
TCCAATATCGACAAGATAATATTTTTCTTGTGTTGCCAACTGTTGTTTGCCTTTTATATCGAACCTGTGTACAGGATAAAAAAGGTAAGAATCAGTCAGATAACCGATGTATTTTTCCACAGTATTGTGATGAATGTCCTGCATATCGTGTTTCATCGCTTTGGATATGCTATTCGGCGACACGCAGCAACCAATACTTCCCATCATATATTTTGCCAAATTATCAAAACTCCTAATATTCTGTATGTTGTAACGTTGCCTTATATCTTTTTCAACAACAGTGTTATAAACATCCTGCACATAGCGGTTTTGAATGTCGGCGCCCTGCGGTCGCAACATAACTCCCTGCGGCAATGATGTTTCGTACAGGTAATTATTGAACAGAAGGTATTTGTCCAAATCTGTATTTTGTTGTGCCTGAACAAATTCGGAAAACGAAAACGGCAAAACGTGAATGCTGATGTACCTGCCCGACAGCAAGGTGGCGATATCGCTCGACAAAAATTTTGCATTTGAGCCGGTAACATACAGGTCTATATTTTTTTCGACATATAGCGCATCAATAAGTCGCTCAAATTCAGGAATTTGCTGCGGCTCGTCGAGAAAAATATAGTTCATATTGCCCTGCACGGTTTTCCCGATAATGTATTGGTAAACATCAATCCATAAGGCATTTGCGCCGAAAACGGGCTTTTCAAAATTGTAAAACTGAATACAGTTTTCTGCAATGCCCGAAATCCTTAATTTTTCGGCAAACAGTTCCAGCAGAGTAGATTTTCCCGACCTGCGAAGTCCGGTTACTACCTTAATGATGTGTTGCCCGCGCAACTTCTCCAACTGCGAAATGTAATATTTCCTGTTTATTAAAGTGCTCATAATAAGATTTTTAACATTAAACTTTATCAAAACTTCCGAAAATTCAAAGTTTTGACAAAGGTAATATTTTTATTCCAATCTACAAACTTTCCTACATATTTTTTTATTAATATGCCTTGTTTCATTTTCTTATTTATTATTCTAAAATTGGCTATAAGCAGAAAAAAAAGTGAGTTATAGCCAAATATAAGTTTATTTGCATTAATTCTTGTAAATTTCCACAAAAATGATTACCTTTGCAGATGAAATATTATTAAAATGAATTAAAAACGTAATAAATTGAATAGTAAATAATTAACGGGATTTAGCCCTTATTCTCGGTTTAAAGAAATCTACCAATTTCAATAAAAGAGTTCGAGAATATGGTGCGAAGGTTCACGCTCACGGAGCGTGGACTGTCGTACTTACTTGAACTCAACGGTTTTGGTAGAACCTCTTTAAACCAAGTAAGCATACAAACGGCAGGACACGCTTTTTTGTTTGCCGAAAATTAAGGGTTGTTTCCACAACTTAAAAATATATGGCAATAAAAAATCAGCGCAAAAAAGTAGAAAATGCAAAAAATTACCTCATTGAGAAACCAAAAATTATTTCGCTTTTTTCCGGCTGTGGCGGACTAGATTTAGGTTTCCACAATCAGGGATACGAAACTGTTTGGGCTAATGATTTTGCACATTGGGCTTGCGAAACCTTCAAGCGAAATTTTGGCGATATCATTGTTGAAAAAGATATTGAAAAAATTGACCCCTACAACGACAAATCAATCCCCGATTGCGACTTGATATTGGGAGGTTTTCCTTGTCAGGATTTTTCAATGATTTGGAAACAGCCCGGACTTAAAGGAGAACGAGGCAATCTATATAAAAGTTTTTTGCGTTTTGTTGATGCAAAAAAACCAAAAGCGTTTGTCGCTGAAAATGTCAAAGGTATTTTAACCGCTAACGATAAAAAGGCAATTCAGCAAATCATTCAGGATTTCGATAAAATCGAACCCGGATATTTGGTGATTCCAAAACTTTATAAATTTGCTGAATATGGAGTTCCTCAGTTTCGTGAACGGGTTTTAATTGTAGGAATAAGAGTAGATACAGGTTTTGGTTTTGAACATCCAAAACCAACACATGGGATAGAAGGTTCAAAACCTTATGTTACAACAGGAGAAGCATTGCAAGGAGTAGAAAATGTACCTTACAACAACGAGTTAATGAAAATTTCAGATAAAACTCGTGAAATGCTCAAACTCATTCCGGAAGGTGGGAATTTTACAGATATCCCCAAAGATAATCCACTATATGTTAAGGGATTGATAAGCCACGTTTATCGGCGTTTGAAACTCAATGAACCTTCGAAAACAATTATTGCAGCAGGAGGTGGCGGGACTTGGGGTTATCATTTTCCCGAACCGCGAGCATTAACAAATCGCGAAAGAGCAAGAATACAATCATTCCCAGATAGTTTTATTTTTGAAGGTTCAACAACGGAAGTGCGTCGCCAAATAGGAAATGCAGTTCCTCCACTTGGCGTTGAGGAATTGGCAAAAACTTTATTGCCTTTATTTTTAGGAAATTACGAAAAATACGACTTGCAACAGGTTCGCAAGGAATTGATAGAAATGCCATTCGCAAAACGACTTGCAATGATAACTGCCTAAAAATTATACTTATGGAATTACTTTTATCAAACTACCAACCTGCAAAATTTGCCAATGTCCGAACAACTCAAAAAGTTTGGAGCGAACAACTTTCAAAAGCGGAACAGGTTCGTATTGCAACCGGCTTTGTTTCGTCAGATTCTCTGATTGAACTTAAAAAAATAGTTGAATTAAATGAGAAACCAAATGTGGAGTTGCTAATAGGAATGCACTATTTTGACGGTTTTACAAATCAACAGTACGATTCGGTTTTGTCGTTGAATGATACTTTACAAACAAACAACAGGGGCGAAATTTATCTTTCTAATGCTGTTCGATTTCACGGAAAATTATACTCATTTACAGAAGGCAATAATTGTTTTGGAGCCATAGTTGGTTCTTCAAATATCAGTAGTTTAGCTAATTATTCAAATGGTCTTTATGAAGTTGACTGTTTTTTTAATGACAATAATGCCAAAAATATTGACACAAATATTCAACAATTGATTAAAAAACTTGGCAAACCATTCTCGGAAATAGATACCAATAAACTTAATATTTTCAACGAAAATAAATTATTGGATAATCATTACGGAGTAACGAAACTTTCAACAGAAGAAAACACAAGAATATGGGCTACAAAGACAGGTATCTCTTTTGATATTCCAATGAAAACAGAGCCAAAAAGCAACTTAAATTGCTATTTTGGAAAAGGTCGGGAATCTCAAAGAGGTTTTGTTATGCCACGACCGTGGTATGAAGTTGAAATTATAGTTTCAACACAAATTACAAGACAAAAAAATTATCCTGCTGATTGTCAATTTGATGTTGTAACGATTGACGGCTATAAATTCCGATGTGAAACCAACGGACAAAACAGCAAAAATTTTCGTTCCCAAAATGATTTGAAAATTTTAGGAAAATGGATAAAAGGCAAATTGGAAAACAGTGGCGCATTGAAAATGGGGCATCCCGTTACCGATGCTGTATTACAGCATTATGGGCGAAATACATTAAAATTATGCGCAACTGCAAATCCAAATTTGTATTTAATTGATTTTTAAACAATTATGAATTTTACAGCATATACTAATACAATAAAAAACAGAGAGTTAGCAAACAGTATCTCTCAAACAGCAACAGCGGTTTATGGTAATATTGAACAGTATTTTGATTATACAAATCACATAAACGGCTTATTGCTCGGTAATGTGCAGAGCGGCAAAACTGCTCAAACATTAGGTATTATAGCAAAATTGGCAGACGAAGAATTTAATATTTTTCTATTTCTTACAACCGACAACGTTTATTTGCAAAAACAGACCTACGACAGAGCCGTTAAAAGTTTGACTACGTTTGATATAATAGGAGAAAATGACGATGTGAAATTTCTAACATCAAAAAATGCAAAACCTATCTTGATAGTACTGAAGAAAAACACCAGTGTTTTGCGTAAATGGAGAGGACTACTTTCTTCGTCAGGTTATTGTGTTGCAAATCCTATTGTAATAGTCGATGACGAAGCGGATGCAGCAAGTTTGAATACACTTGTCAATAAAAGCCTTATAAGCACAATAAACCAACACCTCTCATCTATCAAAAATTTAGCAAGTAGCAGCATTTATTTTCAAGTAACAGCAACGCCACAATCTTTATTGTTGCAGTCGCAAGTTTCAGGGTGGCAACCTGCATTTGTCAATTATTTTGAGCCAGGCGAAGGTTATATCGGAGGCACTTTCGTGTATGCTGAACCAATTTCGTATTGCATAAAATATACCAAAGAAGATGAACTTGACGAAGTTAAACAGGAAAGCGAATTTATTCCGCAGGGATTACGCGACAGTTTGATGTCCTTTCTTGTTGTTTGTGGTTATTTTGAAGAAAATCAAATTGATACTTGCAATTTTTTAATTCACCCCAGTGTAAAAATAAATGACCATAATACATTTGCTAAGCGTATCGGCGAACATTTGAATTTTCTACTTGAAGAAGTAACAGAAAATAGTTTTGAAGAAAATTTACGGCATGCTTGGCTTGATTTACAAACGACAAAACCTGATATTACAAACTTTGAAGATATAAAAAAACAGGTTATTTCATTACTTTCTGAACATAGAATCAAACTCATTGTGTTAAATTCAAAGACACCCGTTGAAATTGAATACAATAAGGGGTTTAATATTGTTGTTGGAGGAAACAGTTTAGGACGTGGAATTACATTATCAAAATTACAAACCGTTTATTATTGCCGAAAATCGAAAACTCCACAAGCCGATACATTCTGGCAACACTCCAGAATGTTTGGCTACGATAGAGACAAAGGACTTATGCGAATTTATACACCTCCAAGTTTACACCGACTGTTCACTGAACTAAATAATTCCAATCAAGTATTAATCAAGCAAATACAGGAATTTGGATTAGATGGAATCCAATTAATATACCCACAAGGCATTCGACCTACACGAAAAAATGTCATTGACAATGATTATCTGAATTTTGTTACAGGTGGCGTCAATTTTTTCCCCAATAATCCTATTGAAATTAATACAGAAAAAGTAGATGAATTACTTTCAGAATATACAATTGAACGCGAAACCGAGATTACTACTTTTGATTATATTCAGCAAATCATAAACTTGGTTGGAAGTAAAGAAATAGAAGATTGGGATGCTGAGAAATTCATAAAGTGTGTACAATCTTTAAGCGTAAAGCGTCCTACTACAAAATGTTACCTGATAATCCGCAGAAACAGAGATATTTCAAAAGGAACAGGAACTTTACTTTCACCGGCAGACCGCAGAATTGGAGACAAATTTGATAAGGCATTGGTTTTAACGCTTTATCGCGTTAATGGACAAACATCAAAAGGTTGGGGAGGTAAACCTTTTTGGATACCAAACATAAAATTTCCGAATGATGCTTGTTTTTATGATGTGAAAGAGTAAGTTTGCTCATTGAAAAAAAACAAACTTTTGCTTTGAACTATTGGTGTTTTTGTACAGCGTTTCGCCTGCGGCAGTGGCTTGCTGTTTGTTGGCAGTACGGGCTTTGCGAGCCGTTTCGATTTGGGTATTGATGTTTGCCGTGAATTTTTGCGAAACGGATTTCAGAAAATCCTGCTTGGCGGCGAAATCAATATCGGCAATACATTTAATAAGTTCCGATAATTCAACTTCGTCATCTTCTGCCAAAGCAGTTAAAAATCTCATCTGCAACGCTTTTTTATCGGTTTTGTAGGTAGCATCTGTAACGTCATCTTTTAATTTTTGCCAAAAATTGCTTTCCAAAAATCGCAGTTCAAATTCTATTGTTTCGCTGTCAATATCGTATTGCAGCAAAAAATACAAAACTGCTAAATTATGAAAGGCTGATGCATTCTTTTTAGTAACATCCTGCTTTTTAGAAATATCCGACCAAACTTCGCTGCCATCTTCAATTTTATTTGTCAATCCTCTCCAAATGTCTATTGCCGTAGATTCATCACCATCTTTCAACGCCTCCAACGCCGGTTCATCGGTAATTTCATTCCCTTTCCAAAACCAGAACAGGGCGGCGAGCATCTTGTCGTTGTCAAGATTAAGCCGTGATGCCGCTTCATCAACGGCCTCAACTGTCCGATTCAGATTCCCAAAAGCAGGAAAACTGTAATCGTTTCCTTCCGGCGTTTGGCCGGCCTCAATGTACTTTATCAGGCGCTTACGTATTAACAATTTATGTCCTTTCCAAGACCAACTCTATGATTATGGAAATTGTTGCAAATATAAGAAATATTTTTGTTATTTTTACAAATAATGAATATTTTTGTTAAATTAAAATCAAACAAACATCCCGACCGCCAAAAGCAGCAACAGCATATACAGGAAAATTGCGCGGCGGCGGGTTAGTAAAAGATAGAAAAACACGATGAACAGCGCAAATACGGCTGTTTCAAATACGCTTATCCTCACTTCGCTGACTAATCCCCGCGGCACGCTTTCGAGCCATTGCAAGCCCGAAATAAAGGCGTCGAGCGCCTTGTTTATCGGAATCAGCAGCCATTCCGCGCGTGGAAATGCAAAATTGAGCGCCATAGTCAGCGGCAATAATGCCAAAAGCAGCCCTGTGAGCGGGATTGCAAACAGATTTGTGGCCAAAAACAGCAGCGGGAACTGCCCAAAATAATACAAACTCAACGGAGCCGTCCCCAACTGCGCCGAAACCGACACGCTCGACAACTGCCAAGCGTAGTTTACAAGCGGATTCCGCGATTGTACAAGGGACTGCAATGCAGGATTGATAATCAGAATGGCATAAGTGGCCGCAAAACTCAACTGAAATCCTATATTGAACAGATACAGAGGATTATAGAGCAGCATAAAAAACGCCGCCTGACTTAAATTGTTTACCGAAAACGACCTCAACAGCAGGCTGAATCCCAGTCCCAACATCGTAAGGACTATCGCCGCCCGCACCACCGGAGGCCCCAAACCGCAGATAAAAGCAAATGCCCAGACTATCGGCAAGATTATTAACTGCCTTGTAATCTGCGCCTTGCGGCTGTTTCCCAGAAATGAAAATAAGAAAAAAAGTATCCCGTAAACTATCGAAACGTGCAGCCCGCTGACCGAAAGAATATGCGAACTGCCCGTTGCAGCGAAGGTTTGCCGCGTTTCGGCGTCCAATTCGCCGGTGTAGCCGAGCATCAAGGCCGAAGCAACGGCAAATTTCTGTTCGTCGGAGCATATTTTCCGTAACCTTTCGAGCAATACGCGGCGGCATTTCAGGGCGGTAAAAACAAGATTAAAGCCCGATTTTTCGGGCAAAATTTCCCAGTTTCCGGACTTCACAAAAGCGCGGGCGGCAATCTTTTGGCGGCGAAGATACCATTCCGAAGCGGGTTCAAAGCGGGTATTGATTTTCAGGCAATCGCCGGGAGCGGGCAAAACGGCATCCGGCGCGGCGGAAAGATAAACTACAACCTGACGGTCATCAACTTTCGCTTTGTACATCCACGTTTTTGGCTTTTTTACGGCTTCGCTCAAAACCAGAACCCGGTATTGCGCAAATCCGGTCGGAGCCGGCCATTCCGATTTTGTCCATGCAACCCGCGCCAGCAGCCCGCCGACGGACAGGCAAAGCAAGGCTGCGCCGACGCCGAAAAGGTATCGCAGCGTCCAGATTTTTGAAATGCGGGGAAGAAAGGAAACGGCCATCATTGCAATGGCTAATGCCGCTGTAATGAGCCATATAAGGCGGCAATCGCGGTAAGTCTGAATTATTATTCCCGGAATCAGGAACAAAGTCAGCCTCAAAAATACCGATTTATATAAGGTTTTGACAGTCATACGGTTAAGGCTGTTATTGCGGAAATTTCCGCCGCCGGCAGGCGTTAAATGTCGTATTTCAGACTTTTAATCATTGCTTCCGGATTTGGGGATTTGAACACCGTATTGCCGACTACAAGCGCATTTACGCCTGCCGCCACTAATTGGCGGGCGTTGTCGAGA
The DNA here is from genome assembly GCA_031272085.1 of Dysgonamonadaceae bacterium. GTDB lineage: Bacteria > Bacteroidota > Bacteroidia > Bacteroidales > Azobacteroidaceae > Azobacteroides. Next base: position 7,996 of record JAISUN010000075.1, read on the forward strand.
TTCACGCCTCCGTCCACCTCAATCAGCGTTTTCAGGCCTCTGTCGTCGAGCATTTTACGCAGCCGACGCACCTTGTCGATGGTTCGCGGAATGAATTTTTGTCCGCCGAAGCCGGGATTTACCGACATCACGAGCGCCATATCGAAATCGTCGAGGACGTCCGTCAAAACTTCGATGGGAGTGTGGGGATTTAGCGCGACTCCGGCTTTCATTCCGGCCTCGCGGATAGCGTTCAGCGTGCGGTTGAGGTGGGTGCAGGCTTCGTATTGGACAGTCAGGCTGTAAATGCCCAAATCGCGGAAACGGGTAATGAACTTGTCGGGTTCGACAATCATAAGATGAGCGTCCATCGGCTTTTCGGTAGCAGTTGCAACCTGCTTGACGACCGGAAATCCGAATGAAATGTTGGGGACAAAAACCCCGTCCATAATGTCGAGGTGCAGCCAGTCGGACGCGCTGCGGTTCAACATCTCTATTGTCCGGCCAAGATTCAGGAAATCTGCCGAAAGAATTGAAGGAGCAAGAATATAATCCATTGCGGTTCAATCAATTAAGCAACATTCCGCGAAGCGATGGCGGCAACTTGTCTTCTTCGTGATATACTCTGGCAAACTGGCGTATAAAAGCCAGCGTCTGCTTGCCGGGCTTTAACCCCGGCTGATGATGTTCTTCCATCACGGTAAATATTTCGTTCGATACAGGTGTAATGTTTTGACGCATAGGCAAAATTTTAATCGTTTACCTATAAAACGTATTCCTGCGCGAAATATTGTAAAGTGTTGAAAAAAATCAGTCTGTCGTCAAAATCATATTATGTTCTTCGGCTATCCGGCGCATATTCAGGATGGCGTAGCGCATACGGCCGAGCGCAGTGTTGATGCTGACTCCCGTGATGTCGGCTATTTCCTTGAAACTCATATCCTGATAGTAGCGCAAAATCAGCACTTCGCGTTGATTATCAGGCAAATAATCGATAAGCCGCTTCACGTCGGAAAGAATTTGCTCTTTCACGATGTCGTCTTCAACGGTGCCTTCCGAAAGGCGGGCATTGTTGAACAAATCTACTTCGCAATCGTCGTTTGATATGGTCTGTTCGTTCTTTTCCTGTCGGTAATTGTCGATAATCAGGTTGTGGGCGATTCGGTTAATCCAGGCGCGGAATTTGCCGTTTTCGGTATAGCGTCCCTGTTTGATGGTAACAATCGCCTTGACGAATGTTTCCTGAAAGATATCTTCGGTCAGTTCGCGGTTTCTGACGATGAAAAAGATGTAGGAATAAACGCTTTCCTGATGACGGTTCAAAAGCGTATCAAAAGCGATATTATTGCCTCGTGCATAAGCCATAACCAACTCTTCGTCGGTCATCGTTTTAATATTTTCCATTACTTTTAATTTTTATTTATTAAGCGTAATGTTATGCAATAGGCAATAAATTTTATTTTAAATTAGACAATAATTTTGTTTTTTATCGTTGCAAAGTTAAGGAAATATTATTTTCTCTTGCAATTTTTTTCCGATTTTTTAGCAAAAAGGGCGTTTTATTTGACAAAACCCCGCGTTTATTGTACAAAACACGGGGTTTGACAAACAGTTTTTATCAGAACTTATAACCTAATGTTACCAATGCCTTTGCAGTTACGTTAGTATAATCGGCCGGTTCAGAGGCCAAATTTTCGGCGGGCATGGGCGAAAAGGCGTACAGTTTGCCTTCATTGAGGCGGAAAACAAGCGCGGCGTCCATATAGAAACTCGGCGTGAAGCGGAATCCAAGTCCGGTAGTCAGATAGGTCGTGTTTTCGTCTATCGCGAAATGCGGAACTGTCCCGACTGTCATAACTTCTTTCTTCACATCGCCATTGTTGCTGAAATCGGATTTATAGGGGCTTGTTTGAGTTGCAATGCCAAGCCGGCCGGCAAAACGCGGAGTGAATTTCACTTCGGCGCCGACGCGCAAAGCCAGACTTTCCTTGAAATCGTCGTCAATATACTGATTATCAGCAGTATAATTGCGTCCGTCAGGTTCGGTGAGATTCATATAGCGGTAATCCCGGTAATCGAAATCGGCGCTCAAAATAAAGTTGCGCCCGAAAACCAGGGCGGCGCTCAACGTAAGCGTTGATGGAGTGCGCAGATTGTAATCCGTTCTGGCGTCACCGGGGGTATCGCTCATACCGGCCGGATTGCCGTCGATGAAAATACCGTCGGGCGTCATTGCCGCGTAATAATAATCGGTCAGGCTGTACCAGACAGGCGATTGATAGGCAAGTCCCAGACGAAGTTCGTCAATCGGGCGGAAAATAATTCCGGTTTTCAACTGGAGTCCGGAGCCTTTGGTTATCAACTCGTTGCCAAGGTCGAAACCGCCGCTGCCCTCAAAAGATTCGGCATAATCGGAGTGCATCGAATAATCGACGTCGGTAATCGAAACCGTAACTCCCCAGTAAAAACGGTGCCTTACGTCGGCGCCTATCGTAAAATCGTAAGCGCTGATATGGCCTTTTTCCGTTATATTGAGGGTAGGATTTACCAACTCGCCGCCATTGAGGATAGAAACATATTCATCATTATTCCGGCCTTGATTGATTAATCCTGCATCCCACGAAAGAATGCCGAGCCATGGTGCGCCCGTATTGTAAATCGTGTTGTCGGTTATTTCCCAAGTGCTTGACGGAGTGCCGTTTGTACGGTACGCAATATAGTCTGTCAGCGAAGTAGGCATAGCGACCCGCGAAGCCCGGTATTTGCCGTCGAAATTTTTCACGCGGTTGAAATTGAAACCGAAATTGAGGGACGACATTTTGTCCTGGCTTAACGGATAATAGCCTATATAAGCGATGTTCGCAAAATTGAGGTTCGAGGTTGATTTGGAATTTTCGTCCGAGTTCCACTTGGTATTTGTTCCAATAACCGAAGCGCCGATATTTGCAACAATTTCGGAACTGCGGTAAACGCCTATTCCCGCCGGATTTATCGCTACTCCGGTAATATCGCCTCCCAAGGCTCCGAAAGCGCCGGCCATAGCCTGTCCGCGAGCCGAACCTTGAAGGTCGTTCTGCGAAAGGCGGTAAGCGTCCATTTCGCCCTGCCCGAAAGACATTGCAGCCACAGAAAGGGCTGCAACGAATGTCATTATTTTTTTCATTTCCAATGTTTAATAAAAAATATTGTTAAAGTTTATCTGCGGCCTCCGCCACCGCCGCCTGACGACCTGCCGCCGCCACCGCCGGAAAATCCTCCGCCGCCTGACGAAGATCGCGATGCGCCGCCACTGCTGCCGCTTGAATAACTTCCGGAAGAGCGCGACGAACTGCTGCTGCCCGACGAATAACTCGGCGACGATGAACGGCTGCTCGAATATGAGCCGCTATTGCCCGACGAGTAACTCGGCGAAGAAGAAGATGAACGGCTGCCGGAATACGAGCCGCTTGAAGGCGAAGTAGTCGTTGTCGAAGGACGGGTGCGCGTTACGGTACCGGCGGCGCTGCTGTTATAGCCGCCCTGCCGTACAGAACGTGTTACGCTGCTGCCGCTTGATGTGCGGCCTGAATTTTCAACGCTCGAATTTCCGCGCGACATTACCCTGCTGCCGCTTGTTGCGTTCTGTCCGCGGCTGGAATAAACGCCGTCGGAAGTGCGCGTCCGGCTCGAATAAGTCCTTAAATTCGAGGAACTTATGCCGTTCCGCGAGGAAGCGTAGTTTCCCGAACCTCCGCGGCCGCTGTAAGTTCCGCTGCTGCGTCCGTTGCGGTAGTTATGCGAGTAATAGCCGTTGTTCCAGCCTCCGCCCCAATAATGTCCGCCGTAATGGCTTCCAAAATAAGGATAATGTCCGTAATAGCCGTAGTAACCGTAGTATCCGAAACCGCCGTAATACCAGGGGTCATATAGCCACGGGTCGTACCAACTGTAATACCATGGCGAGTAAGCCCATGGGCTGTACCAGGGATAAAACGAACTGTACCAGCGAAATGGGCGATAATACCACGACGAATAGCACCACGGGTCGTAATATCCTCCGTAGTAATTATTTACGTAAACATCAGCGTCGGGATTGTCGAAACTCAATTCGTAATCTTCGCCGTTGTAATAGATGGATACGTTATCCGCTCCGGAAATCGAGATTTTTGCCGGATTGTGGAATTTTATAATTCTTTTCGTCAAGTCGCCGTCGGCATAGATTGTATCGCCGTCCGAAAGCGCTTCGCCGGTATATTTGTCATCGTTAGAGTAACGCCGGTTGTACTCGTCCACATCCCGTTCTTCGGCTGCAACCGGATTTGCGTAGCCTGTCGGGGCATAGTAAGATGTTGTTTTTTCAGCCGTCGGCGCGGGAGCAACGGTCTTTTTGTCGGATTGTTTAGTCGAGAAATAAACGTCATCCTCATAAAGGCCATTTTGAGCCGCCGCTGTGAGGGCGATGAACATTAACGGTAAAATTGAATACCATTTAAGTTTTTTCATTTTTAATCCTCCTTTCTTAAATATAATAATTTTCGTATTTCTGTTATTTTGACTTCTATTTTTATATAAAGTTTAATAATAAAATGTTAAAAAAACGCCTTGCAAATGAAGAAAAGGAGGCTGCTTTGAGGTAAAAAACCAAACAACCTCCCGGTCTTCGAACCTGAATGATTACGCTTCAACGATAGCCTCGGAAGGACAAACGCTCGCGCAAGTTCCGCAATCGGTGCAGATTTCGGGGTCTATTTTGTAAATATCGCCTTCGGAAATCGCTCCTACGGGACATTCATCGATGCAGGTTCCACATGCAATACAATCGTCAGTAATAACGTGTGCCATTTTTTTAAACTTTTAAAATATTAATAAATAATCAACCGCAAAGGTAAAATAAGATTTCAAATTAAGCGCTATTTTGTACGAAAAATTTTAAAAAAATCCCCTTTTTTAAACCGATTCAAAATAAGAGGCGGTCAAAAAAGGGGAAAACTCTACTCCGCAAAACGGGCTGCAATCTGCTCGGGACGCAAATTTTTCGCTACTATCACTCCGTTCCCGTCAATCAACCAGTTTCCGAATCCATTGTTGAGCCGGTACTTTCGCCAGATTTCCGAATTTTTACCTTCCGGCGCATTAAACTGCGTAGCCGGATTCAGATTGTCTGCCCGAATAACGCCTTCATAAACGGCTCTGTTTTCGTCAAGCGATACGGAAATCATCTGTATCCGTGCGCTGTCCATCTTTGTTATTACGTTGTGCATCAACGCATTGGCGGCTCTGGAATTTGCATCCCGCGCAGCCCAAAATTGTAATAAAACGTAATTTTTGCCATTAAAACCCGCTTCCTGCCCTATTTTGGGGGCGAGGTTCCCGGGCTGAATGCCTTCGGTAAGTTTTGGTTCTTTCGTTCCCCAGCCCATAAAAATAAAGCCTGCGAGAACTAAAAGAAACGTCTTTAAATACCTCATAAATAAATATTTAGTTCATAAATAAACTCTTTGCCGCTGCAAAGAGCGCCCGTGTTTCGGGCATTTCAGTGTCTTGAAAAACGCTGCAAAGTTACGAAATTATATCTTTAATGAAAAAATTTTAGTTCTTTTTAACTAAAATGAGAAATATCTTGTCGGTTTTTTCGAAAAATGAAACAGTATTAAATATGAAAAAAATAAACCCCCTCGGTTCGCTTAGCGATTGAGGGGGTTTTTCATATTGTTTTTAAGCCTTGCCTGCTGAACCTAAAACGCTGACTACTTTATGTTTATAAAGCGTTTTCAGGCTTTCGCGGGCCGGACCGAGATACTGGCGCGGGTCGAACCATTCGGGATGTTGATTCATCGTTTCGCGGATTGCGGCGGTCATAGCCAAGCGTCCGTCAGAGTCGATGTTGATTTTGCAAACGGCCGATTTGGCGGCTTCGCGCAGTTGTTCTTCGGGGATTCCGATAGCGTCTTTCAGTTTTCCGCCGTTGGCGTTGATGATTTTCACCAAGTCCTGCGGCACCGACGAGGAGCCGTGAAGCACAATCGGGAAGCCCGGAATGCGTTTTTCAACCTCTTTCAGGATGTCGAAGCGCAGAGGGGGCGGAATCAGGATTCCATCGGCGTTGCGGGTGCATTGTTCGGGTTTGAACTTGTTGGCTCCGTGCGATGTTCCGATAGAAATTGCGAGCGAATCAACTCCGGTTTTCGAGACAAAGTCCTGAACTTCTTCGGGTTGCGTGTAGGTGTGGTGTTCGGCTACCACGTCGTCTTCGATTCCGGCTAAAACTCCGAGTTCGCCTTCAACGGTAACGTCGTATTTGTGGGCATATTCTACTACTTTGCGCGTCAGTTCGACGTTTTCGTCGTAAGAATGGTGCGAGCCGTCAATCATAACCGACGAAAAGCCGTATTCGATGCACGATTTGCAGAGTTCAAAAGTGTCGCCGTGGTCGAGGTGCAGCACGATTGGAATATTTTTGCCGAGTTCTTTGGCATATTCCACAGCGCCCTGCGCCATATAGCGTAAAATGGTCTGGTTGGCGTATTTACGCGCTCCGCTGGACACTTGCAGTATCACAGGCGAACTTTCCTCGACGCAAGCCTGAATGATGGCCTGCATCTGTTCCATATTGTTGAAATTGAACGCGGGGATTGCATATTTTCCCTCAAAAGCCTTTTTAAAAATCTCGCGGCTGTTTACCAAGCCTAATTCTTTGTAACTTACCATATTAATAAAATTTTAAGTTTATAAACCTCAATTTGTTTTGTTTTGAACTGCAAAGATAATTATTTTAATCGTGAATATGGCAAAAAAGAGGAAATATTCTATTTTTTTATTACTTTTGCAGTCAGGATTATCCATAATTTTAAAAGTAATAACATGAAAACATTCAAATTTATTTTCTTGCTTTCGCTCTGCGGACTGTTCATCGTACCGGTCAATGCGCAGAGAAACAGCCGCTTAAATTCGCCCCGGCAAGGCAAAAATATCGGGATTCAGATGTATTCGCTTCGGGACTACATTGGCCCGAAATCGGAAAATATCGACACCGTAATCAAAATTATCGGCAAAATGGGCTACAAATTTGTGGAAACGGCCAACTACAACGACCGGAAATTCTACGGAATGACGCCTGAAACATTCAAGGCCAAATTGCAAGCGGCCGGACTTTGGGCTTTGTCGTCCCACACCGGAATGGCGCTTCCGAAGGATTACAAGTCGGCGAACTGGGATGAAATTTGGGCTTGGTGGGATAAAGCCATTGCCGACCACAAGGCTGCCGGGATGAAATACATCGTTACCGCGTGGATGGCGGCTCCCGAAACAATCGAAGAATTGCAGGCTTATTGCGATTACTACAACAAAATAGGTGAAAAATGCAATGCGGCAGGGCTGAAATTCGGCTATCACAATCACAATCACGAGTTTGCGAAAAAATATCCCGACGGCGCTGTGATGTACAACTATATGCTCGAACACACCAATCCCGACCTCGTTTTCTTTGAAATGGATGTTTACTGGACGGTTATGGGGCAAAATTCGCCTGTCGATTTGTTCAAGAAATATCCGGGACGCTTCCTTGCGCTTCATATCAAGGACAAACGGGAACTCGGACAGAGCGGAATGGTTGGATTCGACGCGATTTTCAACAATATTTCAACGGCGGGAACAAAATATCCGATTGTGGAAGTTGAAGAATACAGCATGGCGCCGGCCGAATCCTGCAAGGCGAGCCTCGATTACCTGAACCGTTCGCGCTTTGTAGCAGCCGATTACGCAAAATAAAATGTCGCAAGCCTACTTTCAATTCAAGCAATTTACGGTCAGACACGACCTTTGCGCGATGAAAGTCGGAACCGACGGAGCCGTGTTGGGCGCGTGGGCTGATTGCTCCCGCGCTCAATCAGCGCTTGACGTTGGCGCAGGTTCGGGGCTGATTGCGCTGATGCTGGCTCAACGTTCAAATGCTGCTGTCGATGCGGTTGATATTGACGAAAATGCCTGCCGTCAATCGAAAATCAACTTTGAAAACTCGCCTTTCGGAGGGCGGATGCGGATTTTCAATGCCGATTACCGCAATTTTCAGCCCGGCAGGAAGTACGATTTGATAGTTTCCAATCCGCCGTATTTCTCGCGTTCGCTGAAACCGCCGCTTGCAGAGCGCAGTTTTGCACGGCACGACGAGGCGCTTCCGACAGAAATCCTGATTTCAAAAAGCGCCTCGCTGATGAACGAAAATTCCCGTTTATCACTGATAATCCCGACAGATAAAATGGAAAATACGGCGCAAACTGCCGAAAAATACGGCCTGCATTTGCGCCGGAAAACCGAAGTTTATTCATTGCCGACAAAGCCTCCGAAGCGGGTTTTGCTGGAATTTACCAACTGCAAGGCCGATTTGGAAGAAGATAAACTGACAATAGAAACATCGCCAAAAATTTACAGCAGTGAATTTGTGCGGCTTTTGAAAGAGTTTTATTTGAAGTTGTGATAAATTTTCTTCAACTTTACCCGTTCACTGCATCCCAGATTTCCTCAATCGTGATTGGAAGCCGCTTTTCGTAAACCAAACGACAGCCGGATTCGGTAATAACTATGTCGTCTTCGAGTCGGATTCCGCCAAAGTCGTAGAAATCCTGCAAACGGTCGAAATTGATGAAATCGGCGCAAATTTTCTCGGCTTTCCACTTGTCAATCAGTTGGGGAACGAAGTAAATTCCCGGCTCGACGGTCAAAACGTGTCCCGGTTCGAGGCGTTTTCCGAAGCGCAGGCTTGCGTAGCCGAACATCGTATCGCGTTGAGTTTCATCGTCATATCCGACCAAAGTTTCGCCCAGATTTTCCATATCGTGAACGTCCAAACCCATAGCGTGGCCAAGTCCGTGAGGCATAAACAGAGCCGGCGCACCCGCTTCCAGAGCCGCTTCGGTATCGCCTTTGGTCAGCCCCATTTCGCGAAGTCCTTCAAAAATAATACGGTATGCGTTGCGGTGAACGTTCTTGTAGGCAATTCCGGGTTTTGCCATCGCAATAGATTCATTTACAGCCCTTAACACAATATTGTGAACGCTTTCCTGACGGGCGTTGTATTTCGCGCCGACAGCCGTAGTGCGCGTAAAATCGGAAGCGTAATGTTCGAGATTTTCGGAACCGGCGTCGCAAAGCATCAGTCGGCCTTCTTTCAGTGTTTCGCTATGGTCGTGATTATGAAGCGTTTGACCGTTCATAGAAAGTATTGTCGGGAAAGAAACGCCCTGACCGGCCGAAATTGCCAAACCTTCGATTACGCCCGCAATATCGCGTTCCGAAACTCCGGGGTGGCACATTTTCATCGCCACGATGTGCATTGCGTAGCCGGTTTGTCCGGCGTTGGCCAACTGCGCAAGTTCTTCGTCCGATTTAATCAGGCGCATTTTGATAATTGCTTTCGTCAGTTCGAGCGAAAAATCTTTCTGAACCTGTCCGGGATTTTTACCCAGCAATTCGCTTATAAGCAACTGATTTTTAAATCGGTACGGTTTAAGGTAATGCACCGCTTGCCCTGATTTTACCGCCGCGCCGACTACCGAAGCAAGTTCCGACAGCGGTTTAACGTCAGAAATTCCGACTTTTTCGGCGCGTTCTTTCAGCGAGGGCAAATTTCCCATCCAGATAATATCGTCGATAGTGAGTTCGTCGCCGAAAAGATATTCTTTATTGTGGTCAATATCAAGAACATACGCCAAATCAGGAGCATCGAGTCCGAGATAATAGATAAACGAACTATCCTGTCGGAAAGCGTACTGGTTTCCGGCGTAATTTATTGCCGCATCGCTGTTGCCCAGCAGGATTACCAAGCCTTTACCGAGCGACTTTTTCAATGTTTCGCGTCTTTCGACGTAAGTTTTTTTAGCAAACATAATTTTAGATTTTTAGTTTGGCAAAGTTACGAAAATTTCGGAAAAAATCCGCTTTTTTATTTTTTTATCCTGAACCAATCCGCTTCCAATCGGCCGCCATCGTTGTTTTTCACCGGTCGTGTGCAAAAATAGCCGACTTTTGCGCCTATCCATTTGCCCTCTTTGGCGGTAAACGGCTTGCCCAAAGTGCGATATTTTTTTCCGTCGACGCTGTATGAAAAAGTGCAAATTGCGCCTTTCGACACCGAAACGGCAAGATAAACTGTTGAAGATGAAAGATTTACCGATTCATTTATCGTTTCCGGCTTGCCATTTTCTGCGTCTATGCACGTTATTTGGCTTAAAATCAGGCCTTTATCTGTCGATTCGATAGAGAGGGCAGCATAATCCAAGCCCATCACGACCAAGCCGGCTTTTTCGCCCTTGATTCGCGGATTCGGGAAGAAAGCAACCTTGGTTTCGACCTTAAATTCCTGTGCAGGAAACTTTTGCAGAAGCAGATTCGGAACGTCCCACAGATTTTTGTAATCGTCAGAAACAGGAACAGAAAACAGTTTCAAAACGCCTTTGGCTGCATCGGTGAAATACCAG
>JAISUN010000090.1 GCA_031272085.1 Dysgonamonadaceae bacterium
TCCCCCGTCGGGTCGGTATACCGCAACGGATTATTGAGCACATAACTGTAACGGTTATAATTCTGGCTGAACAGCGGATTTTGCACATACGGGTCAGGGCTTAAAAAGCGTCCGACGGCCGGGTCGTACAGTCGGGCATTCATATTTACCAAGGCGAACCATGGCAAATGCTCGTGTCCGGTATAACCGCGTCCAAGGAATAATTCCGGTTCGCTGCCGGGTGCATAAACAGCGAGGGTTGCGGGGTCGCGCTGCCGTCCCCACGCATCGAAACTGTTTTCCTGAACAAGGCTTCCGCTTGCATTCGTGATATGCGTAATACTTCCCAGATTATCCCGGAAAATATAGTAAAGAACCCAGCCGCTGCTGCCGTCCTTTACCGCTACTGCCGGAGCCGTATAAAAATCGCCGCAAATATACAACTTTTCTTTTAAACCGCCAACTTTTCGGTCATCTATTTCATAATTTCCGCCTAAATAGTAGCGATTTAACTCTTTTTGGCCGTTTTTTACGAGGCTCATTTTCACTCTTTCGCCATCGCTGTTGTAAGTGAATGTTGCGGTATAACCGTTTTCGGAAATTGTCAGGGGCTTACCCATAGCAATGTATTCTATTTGTTGGTTACGCATAGGAACATCTTCGCCGGAGGTGGCGGAAATACTGGCTATTGCATAAGGTTTGTCGGCAGACTGGTAATAAAACCTTGGACCAACATCTGTACGGCCTGTTAAATTTCCATTGTTATCATAAACCGCTGTACCGCCGTTGAATGTTTTCAAACGGTTCAGATTGTCGTAAGTAAAATTCTCGGTTGTGTTCCGCAGCAGGTCGCTGCGCGAATTAAGATTTCCGGTTGCATAATTATAATTGTAATAAAACCGCTGAATCTGCGAGGCCGCGCTGCTCATCCGGTACGACATATTGCCGTAACTGTCGTATTGATAAGTCCGCGCGATGGAGCCTGAACTTATCGAAGTCGGCTGACCCATCCCGTTTATGCCTTTCAATTCCCATATTGAAGCCGAAGCGCCGGAAGAAGGATACCACATTATCCGGTACAATGTGCCATTCTGATAACCATAAGATTCATAGCCTATAAAGCCATTATTATTATCATATCTTAATTGACTCAAATTTCCTCCGCTGTACGTATAGGTTTTTTTCAGGAATTTGCCGTCGGGCGCATTTTCGGTAACAATATAAGGTCGGGAGTATGCGTCGTACTGATACGAAACCGTTGTGCCGTTACCGGTCGTTTTCGATTCCAATAGGCCGTCGGAATTGTATTTATATGTGGTACCGCCCCATGACTGGGAAAAATAATTCGGCCGGTTATACTTGTCATATTGAAACTCCGGGGCTTCCCAATTGCCCGCTTCTTCGTGAGAGGACAGATTTCCGGCAGCGTCGTAACTGTAACTAATATTGCCGACGCTGGGGTCTTTCTGGGAAATTTTCCTGCCGTATTTATCGTAACCAAACGTCGTAGTAATGGTTCCCACCGTTATTGCCGAAGGCTGCCCGTCGGGGCGAAGCGTATATTTTATTGTTCCGCCCGGGTCGGTAGCCTGAATAAGTTGGCCGGAATTGTCGTAAGTCCGGGTAGTTGCAATATTATCGACTGTTGATGTAACGCTGTTTCCGCTGTATATGTAACTCGAAACTTTTCCGGAAGCCTCGGTTACAGATTTCAGGCGGTCGAAAACGTCATCGTAGTAAGTGCATGTATTCCAAAGCGTTGGCGAAGCAGTAAACGGCATAGAAGTTTTTTGCAGACGTCCGTAAGAATCATACAGTTTGTCGGAATTGAGATACGAACCATTGTAAAGTTGTTTCCCGGAGCGGGTTTCGCGGCCAAGAGCGTCGTAATAGACTGTTGCCGAAGGCTGTCCTGTTGCAGATGAAGATATACAGTAAAGCCCGTTTGTTCCGCCTGCCGTCCACGAAAAAACAGTAGTGGACGATGTTCCGTCGGGATACTTTACAGTCGTTTGACGGCCAAAAGCATCGTAAGTGTAAGTAGTAGCGCGGTTTTTATGGTCTTTTACCGTTGATAGCCTGCCGTAAGAATCCGGTGTGTAGGTCGTAACAAATCCCATCGGGTCGGTTGCCTGTGTCATAAAACCGTAGGTGTTGTACTGATATTTGGTTAAAAGTGTAGCACCGCTATACTTTGAACCTTGCCTGTCGCTGACAAGTCCCTGTGAAGTATAATTAATACTCTCGTATGAAACTTGTTTTGGGCGCTACCGTCATAAATAGTGCTGAACAGCGCTTTTGCAGAGCCTTTGCTGTCGTGCGAGGGGCAATAGGTGCGGTATTTCCAAGTTTGTCCGCTGCGAGTGAGCGTTGTAGTCCGGTCTGTTGGAAATCCTAAAAGATAACTGCTTTCCGAAGTATTATTATAATAAATGATTGACTCCGACTCATTTATGCCGCTGCCATAATTAACTGTTACCAAGCCCGGATTTCCGTAAGCGTCGTAGTTTCCGTAAGTTGTTGTAACCGTAAGGTTTCTCGATTTGTCGAGCGAGGTCAGGGAATTTAATTTTGTCGTAACAATTTTGTTGCTTCCTACCGATACAGTGTAACTGTAAGTATCTGTGCCGGTTGGCGAATCAATCTTTTTGGGGAGGCCAAAATTCAATGGGTCATATTCTTGGACGGTTTGACGGTAATTTCGCATATTGTCGGTAGATGTAATCTTGCTGAATCCGCGAAAGCCAAGGCCTTGCCTGTGAAAAACAGCATTCTCATATTTATAGGTAATAAATTCAGTTCGCAAACCATTGAAATACACTTCTGTATTAGAGGGAACGTAGAGATGTCCATTGAAACTTACGTATGGAAACGATGAAACATTATTTGAGGAATATATGGAAGCGCTACTGTCATATTGCGATTTACCGCAATTATCAAGACACTCATAGCTAATTTTCCCAACAGTCCCCATACTTCCGACTATACCTGTCAGACAATGTTCGATATTTTCATTTAGCGAATATTCGTATTTTTTCACAGTTCCGTCTTTGAGGGCAAGGATACAAGCAAAATGACCGTAACTGTTAATATCAGTCGGGGAAAGAATAGCATCGTCCGGAATATTGGCTGCGTAAGCCGCTGCTTCCGGCTGACCGGTATAAGGATTTACCGGATAAACTACAAGACCATTTCCTGATTTCAATATTATATCGGTAATACCGTCGCCTGTTACGTCCTGCGTAAAACACATGAAGCCCAATGTGGATAATAGAGAAATATTTTTTTCAAACTCAACTTTTTCAAACGCGCCGTTACCCTTTGAATAATATGCCTGCCATTTATTGAGATTGAAAAACGGTAAAGTGGGTGTAAGCATAAAATCAAGTTTTCCATCCCCATTGAAATCGCCGGGGAGCAGTCTACCTTTAATATTACTCAATTTTAAATCGGTATAGGTACTCCCAACCTGTTGCATACTGTAAGTTGCCCCTGATATATTGAATCTGTAAATGCTTGTTCCCGAAGAATTTATAAGGCAAATATCCGATTTTCCGTCGCCGTCGTAATCTGTAACAAAAATACGGTCGCCATCGTCGGAATACATTTCATTGCGGTTGTAGTCGAAAACATGCTGGTCAAAAAGTTTTGTTCCGGTATTCATATCGAACAGATAGCAGCGAGATTCTGCGCCATTTGCCATGTTTGACACGGCAAAAATTTCCATCTTGCCGTCGCCGTTGAAATCGCCTGCATAGTAATATTTTGGATGAACATGTTTCGTTTTTGTACTACTATTAATAAGCGGCGTAAAAGTAAAATAGAAACTATTTTTTGACGTATAAACATCATCGCTTTTGGAATAGACTGTAAAATCAAGTCGTTCTGCACCATTTGTGATAACAGAATTGTTTATCTTAACGATTTCATCGTTAAAAAGGCCGTCAATATCAGCAGGAATTATATCAATAAAACCGGCGCCAAGAGTAATTTCCTTGCCTTTTGCCACCGTTCCCTTCATTCCGGAATACAGATAGACTTTATCGGTTGATGAATTATTATTCACATAAAAGTTATCTCCCATAATTACATTCCTGTAATAAGGCTCATTTAATGGATAAACAGCCAGAGCGTCATCGTTGGTGTATGAATCAAATTTGCCGGTTTTCACAACAGTATTTCCCTGATTTGTAGATGTATAATACTGGTTTTTAGGTAATGATGTCTGGGATGCCGATAGACTTCCTGCATCCGCATTTGTCCCGTAATAAAACGACAAAGGATTTAAACTGCTCCCCTGCGCCGAATATTTCAGTTGCGTCATCTGGTTCACGCTTTGCTGCAAGGCGTAGGCCGGAGTATAAGTCCGCAAAGTATTTGTTCCAAACTTGCAGACAACTGCGCTCAACAGTTTGTCTTCGGTAATTTTCAGGCCTGCGGATTCGGCACTGTACGCGAGATGCGGTTTCCCGCTCCGTCGTAAGTAAAATTGACGGCCATCGGCCTTACATTCTGCCCCATAACCGGCATAGACAGCGGCAAAATTGCCGCTACGGCTAAAAAGCCGATAATCAATGACTTTCTCATAGGTAAAAATTATTAAGGGCCTCCCAGTTCCTGAATAAGGCAACCAAACAAATTTGTGTTATTTATAATTATTTAAAAAGCGAAAGCGCAGGAACTGTTGAAATGCTTATTAGTTTTCCGGCTCTCGCAAAGCCAACTGCATAATAAGCAACAGTACCCTACGCCTCTTTATCATATATAATAATATATACGATTAAAGACGTAGGCGTTGTGTTGCTATTACCCTTGCAGTTTTTTTCAATATTTTTTTTGGCAGAAAATGAGGATACTTTTGTTATTAAAGTAAAAAGGCTGCCCGAAAAAATTTCAGACAGCCCCCCGATTATTTATTTGCAAGATTTTTTTAATATCCGGGATTTTGTTCTACCGCGCCCTTGCCTTCATCAATCCAAGATTGCGGTAGCGGAAAACGGCGAAGATGAGAATCTACCGCGTGGCCGGCCTTTTGAGCCATCACGGTTTCCCATTTTCCGTGCCGGATTAAGTCCTGACGGCGCGTTCCGCCTTCCCAATAAAGTTCGTGTCCGCGTTCAAGGAGCAGTTTATCGAGAAAATCGTCCACGCCGGTAAAGTCGCTGACTTTGTAGCCTTTACCCGGCAAAGAGCGTTCGCGAACCGTATTCAGCAGATTTACAGCCTCTTGCGTTACAGAATTGGAATTGCGAACAATAGCCTCCGAAAGCAAAGTCAAAACATCGGCATATCGGTAAATGATATAGTCGATTTGACTGTCCTCGCCCGTAGTCTGCGAATCCCATTCGTATTTAAGCGGTAAAACTCCGTAATACAGCGGTTTGCTGTTGTCGCCGCGGTCGGTGGTTTCGTTGTGCAAGACGCCGCTCGTGCCTGTATATTCCGCAACAATGGTTTGCAGGCGCTCGTCGTCTTTGTCGTAGGTATGATAAAAATCCCAGGCCATCCGGTAGCCGTTCCATTTCTGGTCCTGGTCAACCGGATAATCGCTTGGGAAAATATCGGTATGCCAGCCTTGATACAAATCGGTGCCGTGAAGACAAACGATTGAGAATATTGTTTCTTCATTCTGCTCATTTTCGAGCGTGAAAATGTCTTTGTAATGCGGCATCAGTTTGTATCCGTACTCCGATTTCATCAATTCGCGCCCTTCGGCTTCGGCTTTCGCCCACTGTCCGACGGCCATATAATATTTCATCAATACGGTATGGCAAACGCCTTTCGTCATACGGCCGTAGTCGGAATCGCCTTTCGGATAGCGGTAAGGCAGCAGGTCGCCGGATGCGGCCGCCGTCAGATTATCCACTATGAATTTACCCATCTCGTCTTCGGTGGCACGCGGGAAAATTTGTCCTTCTTGCGGATTTTGCAGGGCTTCCAGCGTCGGCAGCACAACGGGGCCGTAATAATCGTAGAACAGGTATGCCAAAAAGCCCATTCCGCACTGTAACTGTGCGATATACTGCGCTTTAAGCGTTTCGTCCATATCTATTGCCTTGATACGCTCGACGTTCAGCATCATTGTGCCGATAAATTTCAGATAATCGGTTACATTTGAACTGCTTATCCTGCTCATATTCGACATACTCCACTCGGCGTTGAGGATATGCGCCCGGTCGCGCCACGCACATTCGGCGATGTCGGTAGCCATTTCGGGAACTATCAGAATCCCGTTGTCGAGCGAAAACATCCGGCTATATCCGTCTTCGATGCTGAAAACGCTGTAAACGCTGCCGTTGAGCAATGCTTCGGCGTCTTTTGCGTTCTTTGGGAAAATGGAGGTATTTATGCTCCCGTAATCTACCGATTCTAATTCGCAAGACATTAATCCTGCGAAAGATAGCGCTATAAAATATATAAATATTCTTTTCATAATTTTTAGTATTTAAAATGTAATATTTATTCCCAGATTGAAACTTGTAACATTCGGATAAGCGTACTGGTTGTTGTCCGTTTCCGGGTCAAGTCCCGTCCAGTTTGTGAAAATGAAAGGATTGTTCACGTCGGCATAAATGCGCAGTTTGCTGAAAACCTTGTCTATGGCGGGAAATGAATATCCCAGCGTTATGTTCCGGCAGCGCAGATAAGATATTCGTTTGTAGTAATAATCGCCTTTTGAGACGCTTCCCCATCCTACAGGATTGGGATTTACTGACGATTGGTTGTCGGCGTGCCAGGTATCGAGGGCTATTGTCGATGCGTTATAACCCGGAGCGGCCACGCCCGGACTGCCCAATATCCCGAAATATTCGTAATAACTTGTTCCTTTCAAGCGGTTTGCTTCGCCGTAGAAAAAGATATTAAAATCAAAATTTTTCCACTGTACCGTGTTGTTTAATCCGAAATAGCAGGACGGGTCGGAAGTTTTTCCGCCGTACATCACCATATCGTAGGAGTTCAACAGCCCGTCGGGAACGCCGTCGGGACCGCTCAAATCTTTCAAGACAACCTGTCCGGGCAAAAGGTTAGGCGACCAGGCCGGAGCGGGTTCGCCCGCTTGCAGCAGACCGTCGGAAACGTAGCCGAAAGTTGCGCGTATCGGGTCATTAACACTCTGATAAACAGCAGGTTTCCAATCAGGAGCGCGTTCTTTCCAGCGGTCGCGGTAAACCGAAAAAGTGAAATCGGTGGTCCATCTTAAATTCTTCTGTTGGATATTTACCGTATTCAAAGCGAGTTCAAAGCCGGTTCCCTGCGTTTCGCCAATGTTGTCGTAAATTGAAGAAACTTCATTGTACGACATCAAAGATTTGCTTGCCAAAAGATTGGAAACTATGCGGTTGTAATAATCCGCAGTAATATTTATCCGGTTTTTCAGGAATCCCAAATCGAGGCCGATATTAAATTCCGAAGTAGTTTCCCAAGTGATTTTGGGATTTCCCAGAGAACTTGCCCTAATGCCTATTTCGTCGGTACTGCCGATGGCTGCGTCGGCTCCGCCTGTCGAATACAAATCAAGCGTGCGGTTTCCAACGTTGGAATTTCCCGTTTCGCCGTAACCGATGCGCAATTTGCCGTTTGACAATATGTCGCGGAAAGAGGCTGTGAAACTTTCGTCGCTGAACCGCCATCCAAAAGAAGCCGAAGGAAAATATCCCCAGCGGTAATCGGGATTAAAGTTCGACGCTCCGTCCACGCGAAGCGTAGCGGTAAGCAAATATTTTCCGAGATAAGAATAATTCAGCCTGCCGAAATATGAAGCCATTGCGCTTTTTCCTGCGCTCGAATCGACCGAAGGCTTAACTCCTGCCCCGGAACCGAGGCTGTTGTACAAAAATCCGTCCGTAATAAAGTCCGTATTTCCGGCATACAGAGTTTGCCAATTAAACTGCTGATAGGAATAACCGGCGAGAGCCGTCAAATTATGGTCGCCTATCGTTTTGCTGTAATTGGCAGTCCATTCGGTAAGGTAATCAATATCGTCGTTTTCGCCGACCGAAGCCCTGCCGTTTGAGCCTGCTCCGTATTTTACCGTTCTCGGAGTGTATTGTCCGCGTTTTGAATTGCGGCGGTCTGCGCCAATCATTACCTTGAATATCAGGCCTTTCGTCGGCTCAATTTGTGTGTAGAGCGAGCCTAATACGCGGTCTTGCGTCATTTCGTCGGTAATATCGAGATACGACACAGGATTGGCTATTGCCGACTGTTCGGGATTCAGTGCATAACTTCCGTCTTCGTTGTAAACGGGAATTATGGGGCTGAAACGCATTGCCGCTCCGATAATGCCGGAAGCCTCGTTGTCGCCGCTGCCAAGAGGAATATTATTATACTTGTTGCGATTGATGTTCAGCGTTACTCCGGCTTTTACTAATCTTGATATTTGCTGGTCGAGATTAATGTTTCCTGTAACCCGCGTCATATCGTTGTTTTTCACGATGCCTTCCTGATTGAAATAGTTCAGCGAAATAAGATATTGCGTCCTGTTTGAGCCGCCAGTCATCGAAACGTTATGCGATTGCTGCAATCCTGTCCGCGTGATTTCATTCACCCAGTCGGTAGTTTGAGCGGCAGCAATATCGGCGTCGGAATAGGTTGGACTGTAAGGAATTATAGTTGTCGGAGCCTTGCGGTAAGCGGCATAAACGCCCTGTGCATTGTTTACCATCCACTGTTCGTAATTATCCTTGTTGCGTTGAGTCATATACTGCGAAGCGTTAAGCATCTTTATGTCGCTTGTAGCCGAAGATACCGAAAAGTTGCCCGAATAATTGACGTTAACTTTTTCGTTCTTATCGCCGCGTTTTGTAGTAATGATGATTACGCCGTGTCCTGCACGCGAACCGTAAATCGCCGTTGCGCTCGCGTCTTTCAACACTTCGATACTCTCAATATCATTAGGGCTGATATTTGCAAGCACATTATCGACCGAGCCGATGTCGAAAGCGGCTCCGCCGGGGGTTGAAGCGTTGGAAACCGGAAAACCATCGACAATGATTAACGGCGAATTGCCTGCATTTATCGAGGTTTCGCCGCGGATGCGGAATGTCGAGGCGCCGCCGACCTGCGCAGTATTTTGAGTTACTTGGAGGCCTGCCGCTTTCCCCGCCAAAGTCTGGCTAATAGTGCTGAAAGTCTGCACCGGAATATCCGTCATTTTTATGGAAGCGACGGAACCTGTCAAATCGCGCTTTTTCTGCACGCCGTAACCGACTACCACAACCTCGTCCAATCCCTGCGCTTCTTCCCGAAGGGAAACGTCGATATTTGTGCGGTTGCCGACGGCAATATCCTGAACCGCATATCCTAAATAGCGGATTTCCAGTACCGCCCTGTCGGACACGTCAAGCGAATAACGCCCGTAAGTATCGGTAACAATGCCGTTGCCGGCGCCTTTTTCTTCCACAGAAGCGCCTACTATCGGCTCCCCGTTTCCATCTGTTACCACGCCGGAAATATGACGCTTATAGCCTGTTCCCGATGCAGGATTTCCTTCGCCTTTCAGAATAATAATCTGCTTGCCATCTATCCTGAACGAGGTATCGCTCCCTTTCAGGATAGCCATCATCGCTTCCGGCAGCGGTTTTTCCTTGATTTTGACCGTAATACTGCGGTTTACGTTAATCACGGATTCGCTGTAAGCAACAGTCAAATCAGTCTGTTTTTCTATTTCTTCAAATGCTTCCTTGATTGTAATACTTCGTTCGGGCAAAGTTATTTTCTGGCTGTAAGCCTGAATAAATGCCGGAAACAAGAGCAGAAACAGTAACAAAATTTGCTTCTTAATGTTCTCCATAATATTAAATTTTAAGTTTAATTAATAAATATATAACTTTTTGTCTTCAATTTTGTAATTAAGGTCAGGTATTATATATTTTATTATTTGCATTAACTCATCGATGCTTTCGCCCGATTTTATTTTCAAAGTAACAGGCACATTTCCCAAACGGGAATTATTGATGTAAACTTCAACTCCGTATTTTCGCCCGATAATTTTGTAAATCTCGTTGAGTTTTTTGTTTTGAATAATCAGATACCCCTTTGTCCAAGCCGTTTCATCTTCTATATCAACTATTTGCTTATTGATGGTTTTTGATTTTTTATTATACGTAAATTTCTCGTATGGAACAAGTTCTATGGTATTTGCAAGGTTTTCGCCGAAACTGACCGAAATTTTGCCTTCCGTCAAGGTCGAAGACGATATTTCGCAGTCGCTGTACGAAGCAACATTGAAAACCGTACCAAGCGCTATAATCTTCATTTCGCCGGCGTTTACCGTAAACGGCTTCTTATCGTCGTGCTTTACGGAAAAGAACGCTTCGCCTTCGAGATAAACGCAGCGACCTTTTTTATAACGTTCCGGATAAACGATTTTCGAGCAAACGTTAAGCATAACCTTGCTCCCGTCAGGAAGTTCGATTGTGCGCATTTCGCCGATTCCGGTAAAAATCTCGATATTTTTTATTTCTGCCGGCCTGAAATACGTGTAACTTCCGATTAAAATAAGAAGAACGACAGACGCTGCCGCAAAATATTTCCAAAAACGGCTGATGGCAACCCGTTTTATATGATTTTCCCTTTCTTTCAGAAAATCTTCATACTTGGAACGCCCATATTCGACGTCGCCGGACTTTGGAGCAAGTTCAAGCAAAGATTGCAGGTTTTGCCGCTGTATAAACGCACGGCGCAGTTCAGGGTCAGTTTCTGCCTGCTGCAATAAATCGTTCTTTTCCCGAACTGATAATGAGCCTTGAAAATATTTTTCTACGAGTTCGTACACAATAAATCTTTTTGTATATATTAATACGAGCGAACCTTGAAAAACCGCTAAAAGATGAGTTTAATTTTTACAAATAAATGAAAAATTGCAGGATAAGAAGATGATTTTTCAGTTGCTCCCGCAGTTTTTTGTAGGCAATTCCCATTTGCGTTTCAACCGTATTTATCGAAATATCAAGTTCTTGCGCAATAGCGCTCTGTTTTTTGCCTTCAATCTTATTCATTATGAAAATTTTCCGGCATTTTTCGGGCAAGGCGTCGATGGCTTTGGCTATTAAATCTTCAATATTTTCGCCGGACAAAAGCAAATCCTGGTTAAAATGGACAAGCGAATCGAATTTCATCTGCATTTCCCGCCGCATTTGAACCTGAATCAAGCCTTCGGCTTCGCGGACGACTATTTTATGGCGGAGGTAATCCAAACACCGGTTTTTGACGGAAGCCAGCAGCAAAGCGAGCATACGATTTTTCTGATATGTGCTTGTCCAGCCTGCTTCCCATATTTCGGCAAAAACGTCCTGCACAATGTTTTCAGCATCTTCCCTGTTGCCTACGTATTCTTTCGCAAAGCGAACCATTCCCGGAAAAGCGGAACAGTAAATTTCCTCAAAATTATCTCTAAATTCGCCAGCCGCACCAAAATTATAGTCCATAACAATGTTTTTCATCAATGCTTTTCATCATCGCAAAGATAATAACTATTTGTTATTGAACAAAAAAAAACTTAAAAATTGTTTTCTTGCGCGATTTCCGCCAATTTTTACGTACCTTTGTCCAAAATTTTATGTTATGAAGAATTTATTCCGCTTAACGATTTTTTTGTTGTTGATGAATTTTACAACCGCGCTTCGGGCAGTTCCGGCATACCCAAATCCTGTGAAAATCAAACAGCCTGACGGCAGCGAAATCACGCTCGTAATGCACGGCGACGAGAATTTGCACTGGATGGAATCGACCGACGGCTATACCTTGATGTACAACTCCGAACGCTACGTCGTTTTTGCCGAAATCGACGGGCAAGGCTCAATGGCGCCTTCATCTATCATCGCGAGCGACAAGCAGTTGCGCTCTGCGGCGGTTCAGGAGCAATTACAGAATATTCCCAAACATATCCGGTACAGCGAGGCTCAAATCAATACTCTGAAACAAATCAGGCAAATGACGCGCTCGCTGCTGTCGAACGCCGATTCAGGCTCTTTACGCGCCGCTGTCGGCACGAAAAAAGCCGTTTGTGCATTGTTCCAGTTTCCCGACAAGCCTTTCGTAAAAACCCGCGAAGAATTTGAGCAACTGATGAATCAGAGCGGTTATTCGACCAACGGAGCGCAAGGCAGCGTAAAAGATTATTATTTAGAAGTTTCTTACGGCCAATTGGATATGGAAGTTACTCTGGCAGGCCCTTTTACGGCAACCAAAAACAGCAGTTATTACGGCGCTAACGATTCCGAAGGATACGATATTTACAGCCGATTGGCGGAATTTGCAGCCGAAGCCGCCGACTCTACTTTCAAATCGCCAGACATAAATCCTGCCGATTTCGATAACGACGGCGACGGATATATCGACGCTTTCCACATCATTTTTTCAGGCGAGGGCGAAGAAGCCGGAGGCGGCGCAGACGCGATTTGGTCGCATTCTTCCACCATCGGCACCCGGCGTTACAGCGGCAAACGGCTGAACAGTTATTCTTGCTCGCCGGAACTGCTCGGAACAGGCATCACCTCTATCGGCGTTATTTGCCACGAACTTTGCCACATCCTCGGCGCCCCCGATTTTTACGATGTGGATTACGAAACAGGCGGCGAATACGAGGGAACAGGCAACTGGGACTTGATGGCCGGCGGAAGTTGGAACAACTACGGAAGACAGCCTGCGCACGTGAATATGTACCAAAAAATACAGTTCGGATGGGTAAGTCCCGAAGTTTTGGATACGCCTAAAATAATAACCGAAATGCCCAATTCGGCGCAGTTTCCGGCGGCTTACATCGTTAATACCATCACGCCAAACGAATATTTTGTGCTTGAAAACCGGCAAAAAGTCGGCTTTGACGCTTCCGTTCCCGGACACGGATTGCTCATTTACCGCATCAGCGTTACAAATCAGGCTATTTTGCTCAACACGGTGAACAATACTCATCCCCAAAAAGTTTATCCGGTTTGCGCCTCGTCCACCGCCAAAATTCCGGTTTCGGTCAGCACTTACGGCAATATCAACTCGGCTGGATGTCCGTTTCCGGGCAATTCGGGCAAAACGTCTTTCACCGACAGCACTACTCCCGCAGCCGTTTCGTGGAACAGCAAAAAAACCGGAAAACCGATTACCGCAATCAGCGAAAATTCGGGAAAAATCTCGTTTCAATTTATGCAAGCCGAACCAGAACCTGTTGCTAATCTGCAAGTTACGGTTCAAACAGATACCGTTCAGTTGCTTTGGGACAAGCCGTCCACCGTTCCGCGCGGATACAATGTTTACCGCGACAACAAACTTATTATCAAACTTTTAGGCGAAGACAACACTTTCTACACTCAATATAAGGTTGCTGCCGGAACTTACACCTACGGAGTTACCGCTTTTTATCAGGATACGGAATCAGCCCAAACGCTGCAAACCGTTACAGTTGAAGAAAATACGAATACAGGAATTGATGAGTACTACAAAAAATCGGCAATAATCAGTCCAAATCCTGTGAAACGCGGCGAAACGCTGTCGATTTCCATTGACAACGATGGACAAGAGGCTCAATTACTGCTGTTTAACTCTGCCGGACAGTTATTGTGGCAAACAAAAACTACCGCCTGCCGCGCCTCGATGAAAATGGACGCTGTTCCCGGAGTTTACTTGCTGAAAATCAGGCAAAACCAACAATCAACAACTATTAAAATTTTAGTAAAATGATGATTTATTTCAACGTAAATTACTATACCGCTTGGGGGCAACATTTGCGCATAACCGGCTCCCTGCCTTGCCTTGGCGAATGGGACACGGCAAAAGCCCTCCCAATGGAATATGCGGGCGACGGAAATTGGAGCCTGAAACTCGACCTGCCGAAAAATGCCGGACAGTTTGAATACCGCTATTTGGTTTGCTCCGAAAACGGCGAAATTTTGGCCGAAGAATGGACGCAAAACCGCAGCCTGAACGCCTCCGAACCCGGCCGCGACCTGATTTTAATTGATTCGTGGCAAGACGCTCCCGAAAATGCAACGGCTTATTCATCGGCATTTTTTAAGGCATGGTTCGCTCACGCGGAAGACAGAGTCTCGCTAAAACGCAACAACCTGATAATAAAAACATTAGCCGCAGGAATAAAATCCGGCGAAAGGCTTGCAATTATCGGAAACAGCGAAGAAATCGGTGAATGGGATGCGGCAAAAGCCGTACCGATGAACTACCGCGGAAGCGGCTGCTGGTCGCTCGGATTGGACATTTCGCGCATCGCTTTTCCTCTTGAATACAAGTTTTGCGTCCTCGACGCCTACAACAATATCATCCGCTGGGAAAACGGCGGTAACCGCCGGCTGGAACTTTCCCCAATCTCGCAAAAACAAGTCTGTATCGTAAGCGTACCGCCATTCCAAAGCGGCTTTTCCGGTTTCCGCTGCGCAGGAACAGCAATTCCCGTTTTTTCGCTGCGCTCGTCCCAAAGTTGCGGAATAGGCGATTTCGGCGACCTGAAACTCATAATCGACTGGTTAAAAGCGACTTCACAAAAAATATTGCAGATTTTACCGGTCAATGATACCACCCAAACCCGCACGTGGAGCGATTCTTACCCATACAACGCAATTTCGGTTTTCGCGCTGAATCCCATTTATCTGAATCTTGGAAAACTCGGCCGGCTCAACAATAAGGAACGCGCCCAGCATTTCAAAAACCGCGCAAAAGAACTGAACGAACTCGAAAATATCGACTACGAGCAGGTTTTGGAAACCAAATGGCAGTTTTTCCGGGAAATTTTTGCACAGGAAGGCCTGCAAACGCTTAAATCAAAGGATTTTACCGACTTTTTTACCCGTAACAGCGACTGGCTCCTACCCTACTCCGCCTTCTGCTTTTTGCGGGACAAAAATAAGACTTCCGATTTCAGTAAATGGCAAAAATACAGCCGTTTCGACCGTGGGGAAATCGAAAAACTATGCTCCGAAAAATCGAAATATTATCCCGAAATTTCGCTGCATTATTATCTTCAATTCCACTTGCACCGCCAACTTTCGGAGGCCAGCGAATATGCCCGCGCCAACGGCGTTGCCCTCAAAGGCGACGTGCCAATCGGCGTAAGCCACGCCAGCGCCGACGTTTGGACGGAGCCGGAACTTTTCAATACCGACTGCCAAACCGGAGCGCCGCCCGATTTCTTCTCGCCGACCGGCCAAAATTGGGGTTTTCCGACCTATAACTGGGCGGAAATGCAAAAAAACGGCTACCAATGGTGGAAAAAACGCTTCGAAAAAATGTCGGAATATTTCGACGCTTTCCGCATCGACCACATTCTGGGCTTCTTCCGAATCTGGGAAATTCCCGAATATTCGGTCGAAGGCCTGCTGGGGCGTTTCAGTCCGGCTCTGGCGTTCAGCGAAGAAGAAATTCGCAGTTTCGGATTCGATTTTCAGCCGGAAACTATGCTGAAACCCCGTATTCACCGGCAATTCCTGAAAAAACTGTTCGGAAAATACGCCGAAGAAGTTGCCGAAAATTATCTTGAAAAGACTGATAATGAGCATTATACGCTTCGACAGGAATTTGATTCGCAAAAGAAAATCGAATCGCATTTCCGCAGTGGAAAACAAAAAAGTAAATCCGAAAAAATAAAATCCGGACTTTTTGCCGTTTGCAATGAAGTTCTGTTTTTGCACGACCTGCGCAATACAAAACTGTACCATCCGCGAATTGACGCCGATAAATCATTTATATTCAAAGAATTAAGCGAAGAACAGCAAAACGTTTACTCTTACCTTTCGTGGGATTTTTTCTATCGCCGGAACAATGAATTTTGGAAAGAGCAGGCTTTTGAGAAGTTGAAACCCCTGATTTCGGTGACAAAAATGCTGGTTTGCGGCGAGGATTTGGGAATGATTCCTCAAACCGTGCCGGAAGTTATGAACGCGCTCCAAATTCTCGGCCTCGAAATAGAGCGTATGCCAAAACAGATTGATACAGAGTTTGTTAACTTAAAACAGATGAACTATCTTTCAGTCTGTTCCACTTCGACTCACGACCTCTCGCCGCTCCGCCTGTGGTGGAAAGAAGACCGCGATAAAACGCAACGGTATTACAACGAAATACTTGGCCGCAAAGGCGAAGCGCCGGAAGACTGCACGCCCGGCATTTGCCGTCAAATCTTGTTCAACAACCTGAATAACAGCGCTTTCCTCGCCATTTTCCCATTGCAGGACTGGTTGGCCTTGGAGCCGGAACTTTGCAGCCGCAACGAAACGGACGAAAGGATAAATATCCCCTCGAACCCGCGTCATTACTGGCGTTACAGAATGAAAACGACAATAGGGAGCCTGATAAAAAATCAGTCCCTGAACTCAAATATTTCGGGCTTGGTTTCCGATTCAGGCCGAAAATCCTGAACCGGAAACTCTCAATTCAGCATTTTACAAGTACCGTTGAAGATTGCGCCGGCCTCGATTTCGAGGTATTTGGCCACAATTTCGCCGGTAAATCTAACGGAAGATTTCAGGCTTGCCGTTTCAAGAATCGTGATATTTCCCACGATAGTTCCCATCAGGTCGGTATTCTGGCATTGAATATTGCCTTTAATCTCTGATTGAGGGCCAATTACAACTTTTCCGGCACATTCGATATTGCCTTCCAATTTTCCGTCAATTCGGAAATCTTCCTCCGCCTTGATGTCCCCTTTAAGGTAAGTCCCGACTGCCAATGCGTTGTGAGCAATTCCCGTAGAAATGTTTTCTTTTCCCATTGTTTCTCGTTTTTTAAGGGTAAACATTATCATTTACACTAATTTTTACTGCAAATGTACGATTTTATTTGTACAGTTACAAATGAAACCTTAAATTTGTACAATTTTAATAACAAAATGTATTGATATGGCATATATTGAACTGAAAAATATGGAATTTTTCGCTCATCACGGCGTTTTTGAGCAGGAACGGCAAATTGGCGGGCGGTTTACGGTCGATTTGAAAATTAAACTCGACCTGATGGCGGCAGCCTCGTCCGACAGGCTCGAAGATACGCTCAATTATGCGGCTGTTTTCGATATGGTAAAGGAAGAAATGTCCGTCCCGTCGAAACTGATTGAGAATGTTGCAGGGCGGATTCTCGCCCGCCTGTCAAAAGATTTTCCGACTGTTGAAGACGCTAAAATCCGCTTGGCCAAAATAAATCCGCCTGTAAACGGAGTTGTGGCGGAGGCAGCTGTCGAACTGTCGCTAAACGACGCGGGGCTGTGAACTCTCGTTCACAGCCCCGCTCAAATACAAATATTAAATTAATTATAAAACATCAATATTTAACCTTCAAAGCATCCAAAATATCTCTGGCGTCTTTGTTGTTCGGGTCCACATCAAGAATTTTCTTGTTGTAATCGATTACGGTAGGCTTGTCGTCATCGCTAATAGCACAAACGCTAAAATAATTGTAAGCGTCTATAATATAACGATTTAACTTACCTTCCTCGTTATTGGCAAGCAAAACTTTGAGCGCTTCTTCGTAATACGGTTTTGCGATTCCCGTCATTTTACCTGTCTTTTTAAGATTGTAAACATCGAGCGTAGAATAGATTTTCGCACGTCCGTAGTAGCCGAGGTATGAATCCGGAGCGCGTTCTATCAGGTCGGTGTTAGCCTTAATTACTTTGTCGGCATAAATTTTCAGTTCGGCGTCGTTCTTGGCTGTCTGTTCGGGAGTGAGGCTTGTATTGTAATTATTAACGCATTTTCCGGCGGCATTTGAACACAAATCGGCATACATATACAAATCATAAGGAGAATAATTGGTATTCAACTCGAAATATTTTTCAAAATATTTGATTGCATTATCGTAATCGCCACCCGAACTTGCGGCGTCAGCCATATTTTTGTAAAGTTCGGTTTTTGTCTGGTCGAGTTCCAATGCTTTTTTGAAACTTTCCACAGCCTTGTCGTATTGTTTTTGTTGCTCGTAATATTGAGCCATAGTCAGGTAATCGAGGTAGATATGTCGTTCGATAGCCACGCTCGAAAGAAAATCCTCCATTTTTTTCAAACCGCCTTCATAATTTCCGAGTTCGTAGTCAGTGTAAGCCTCCAAACGGTGCATTACTGCATTGTTCGGGTCTTTTGCAAGAACGTTCTGGATTTGGGCTTGCGATTTGTCGTACTGTTTATCAAAATAGAGCGATTGCGCGTAGCGTTCGTTTACTTCAAGCGGAGCGCCCGGCACGGTGATAGCCTTTTCGTAGGCTTCAATTGCTTCTTTGTAGCGTCCCTGACTGTGTTTTATGTCGCCGTAAAGCACATATCCGGGTACGAAATTCGGGTCGATAACCAGCACTTTGTTAAGATAGTCGAGTGCAAGGTCTTTGCGGTTGATGCTGTTGTAAACGCGAGCCAGATTCAGGTATGCCAATTTGTCTTTATCATTGAAATAAAGGGCGTTTTCGTAACGCGAAGTGGCCTCGCCAATCTGGTTGTTTTTCATCAGGATATCGCCTTCCAGCATATAGATTCCAGAATATGTTTTGTCTATTTTGCGGGCTTTTTCCAAGGCTGCTTCGGCTTTATCCGTCAGGCCTGCAACGAAATATGCTTCTGCGATTTTTGTCTGAACCGAAGCGTCTTTTTTAGCCAGGTTTCCGGCTTTTTTCAGCATATCGTCCGCCGTTTTCAGCGATTCTTTTGTGTTTTTTGCAAGTTCGAGTTTCGCCTTGCAAAGGTAGCCGTAAGAGGTTTCGGGAATCTCGTAAGCCTTCTCGAAATACTCGTTCATCTCTTTTTTCATACCAAACTGGTCGTAAATCAATCCCAGATAGTAGTAACTTTCGGCTCTGTCGGCGGGCGTAAGGTCTTTTTGATTGAGGAAAAACAATCGGGCAGTTTCCAACATTCCCGCGCTGTAATATTCAATGCCTTTGTCGTTTACGCCGGCAAATGCGGTCAGGCCAAACAGGAGCAGGCCGACCAGAGATAATTTAAATTTCGTTTTCATAATTGCTAACTTGTTTTATTTTTTGTTTTCTTTATTTTCTGCTTTAATTTTGTTTATTCTACTGCAATAAACATATTTTGGGCGTCGGTAATCGGCATCAGGCCTTCTTTCAAGATTATTTTCTGTCCCACTTGCTGCGTAAGGAAGAAGCAAAAGCCTTTTCCCAGACCGTCGCGGGTTTCCGAAAGAAGCGTGTAAACAGGACGCCACAGCGGATATTTTCCTTCGTTCAGTTCGCCCTGAAAAGGCAAATAACTGTTTGACGGCACAGCCTTTTCTTCCTTGCTTATCCAAATGAAGCGCGTTTTTGAGGTAATTTCCTCGAAGAGGCTGCTTCTTTGGCTGCCCAACTGATTGAAGCCGATAATGCCGATAGCGTTGGGCAGTTCGGTTATTTTGTCGAACAGTTCGCCGGTAGTCGCCTGCGAATAAAGGTTCGGCGAAAGATTTGTTCCGCCTGTTACCGAATCGATAAGGTAGCGCAGGACGCTCGATTCTTTATTAACAAATATCGTTCTGATTGTTCCTAAGGGCGAGGCCGGATTTATCTGTTTCCATTCGGTTATTTCCCCCGTCAGGATTTTTTTCAATGTCGAAACGCTCAACAGCGAATCGGTGTTTGATTTATTGGCAATAACCGCAACTCCCTCGAAAGCAAACAAGTTTTTGCGGACAACGCGGTTGTAGCCGAGTTTGGAGCGTTCATCGCCGTACAAATCGCGGGTAGCGACGGCTACGCGCACCGAATCTTTTACAAGCAGGTCTATTGCCTGATTTTCGGATGTGTATCGGGGAAAGACAAACGCAGCGGGAAAGTGGGCGTTGAAAGCCTCCACTTCCGCGTCAATCAAATTAGCAAAGCCTTCGTCGCAAGCAATGTCAATTATTCCCGAACGCAAGGTGTCGGAAGGCTCGCTTTTTTCTTTTTTCTTGCAGGAAACAAGCGTCAGGATTCCCGCAAGCGCAATTAATAATATCTTAAACAACCGCCTCATTTCAATTATAAGACAAATTTTTCGCAAAAAAGTTTAATAAAATAATACCGATTACACCGAATGAATCCGCATAACCGGTATTATCTTGCATTAATTGTCGTGTATTAACCGATTATTCATTGCTTACGGCGTTTTTGAACGCTCGGTAAATCCTGAATAATCCATATACTGTAAATAAAACTCCCAAAAGGATTTTTAAGACGCCCTGAATCCGAAATCTCGACATATCTGCCAGCAGCAGGGTAAGCCCAACTGCCAAATACAGAACAGCCATAAATGCGTCGAATACGAACAGCGCTTGTTCTTTTCCGTTCATTTCATTGATTATCAACTTCATAGCGCTTTCCGGAAATTAAATTTACCTTGCATCTTGCAATCTGAAACGTACAGGCAAGTTGTAATAAACAGACACGGCGGTACCGTTTTGTTTTCCGGGAATCCACTTCGGCATCTTTTTGATTACGCGGGTGGCTTCCTTGTCGCAACTTGCGTCGAGTGATTTTACAACCTGTACATCGCTAACCGAACCGTCGGGTTTAACCACGAAACGGACTGTTACTACGCCCTGAACGCCGTTTTCCTGTGCGATAACGGGATATTCAAGGTTGTCGCTCAGCCATTTCATAAGTTCTTTGTCGCCGCCGGGAAATTGAGGCATCTGTTCTACGTGCTGGTAGATTGCTTCCTTCGTGGCTTCGACTACAACTTTCTGGTTTTCGAGGTCGGCGATATTTACACCGCCCTCTTTAACGCCCTCTACTGTTTTTACAGATATTTCGGTTTCGAGTTTCGACAGGTCTTCCTGTGCGAGCATCTGGTCTTCCTGCCTTACTTCCTCGTCCTTGGCGATAACCGCTTCGGTGAACTGTTGTGTCGCTTTCAAAAGAGGAGGCGGGGGCGGGAGTTCCATTTCCATTTTTGCTTCTTCGGGAACATCCTGTTCGGTAAAATTGGTCATATTTACCGCCGTTGTTTCTTCCGCAACGGGACCTGACGGTAAAACGCCTTTTATCAATTTCGGCAAAAATATTGCCGAAAGGCACAACGTCGTTACAATGAGCAACGATTTCAGATGTCGGTCAGAGGATTCGTTCCTAATTTCGTAGGCTCCATACTGCTGGTTTCTTTTTTCAAAGATAAGTTCCAACCATTTTGGAGATGTCAAATCAAAATCTTTAGCCATAACTTTTTAATTTATTAAATGTTACTTTTAAACTTACTGCGGAATATCTTTCTTCAATTCGTCGGTAAGATAATCAATATTGCCCGTTTTTGTATAGAGCAAATGTCTGTCTCCGTCGGCAAGTTCTGCTATTTGGTAAAATCCAATGTTGCAAACCAACATTTCGTCGAGTGCATCTACCATATTTTTATAGGTAGAAAGGTCGGTAGGCTTAATCTGCACGTTAGGGGCTTTCAGGTCTTTGTTTGCTTTTTCCTGAATGTCCTTTGTCAGTTGACTATATGCCTCTTCTGTTAATTCCCCATTCGTTTTTTTCAGTTTCAACTCCTGAATCTGTTTAAAAACTCCTGCATTTTTGCGCATAAGTATTTTGCGAATGCCGTTTTCGGTAAAATCCGAAACCTGCAAAAAGTTGGGGTCTTTATACTGTTCGTCGTTTTGGGGTTTACCCTCGTAGTAATATACCCTGTCGTTAGCGCCGAGCAAAATGGTAACGGCCATCGATTCCGCAATTTTGTTTTTGTTTTCTTCGTTTGTTTGGTCAATTGCGGGCATTGTAATATTCATTACCTGCGGTTTCAACAGGGTTGTACAGAACATAAAGAATGTTATAAGCAACATATTCATGTCCACCATAGGAGTGAAATCGACGCGAAGAGTTTGTTTTTTTTGCCGGGCTTTTCCGCCTCCGCCTTGTTCTTTTTGTTGAACTTCTGCCATTTTTGTAATGTTTTATTAGTTTAACTTCATTCGGAGGAAGCGGTGGTAGAAGCCGTCCGCAGGTTTGTAACCAGCAGGTAACGGTTTTCCCTCATCTTTCTCATATCGTCGATAACTTTCTTAATAACGTCGTATTTGGTTGTTTGGTCGGCTTTTATAGCCAGTATCAAATTGTCGCCGCCGAGTTCTTTGGCGTGACTAACCCAACGTTTGAATTCATTGTCGCTTGAAACGACTCCCCTTACGTCACGCACTTCCGTATCGGAATTTGGAATTCCCACCCGCATATTTGCCGTATCTTTCAGAGCCTCTGTCATAAACTTGTCCTGGTCGCTTCCTTTAAGATTAAGGAAGTTTTTCAGTCCCTGAATCGGCACTCCGAAAGATGCAATTTTATTGAATGATTCCAATTCTTGCGGCGTGAAAGATATACCGTAATCTCCGGCTACTTCTACTGCTGTTTTTTTCAACAATTCCTTGTCGTCCATCGCGAAAAATATTTTCCCGTGAGTATCGACGAGTATTGTCAATTTATGCACGTCGGGAACTTTGATTTCGGAAACCGAATATGGCGTTGTTACCGTAACCGGTTCTTTTTCAACAAAGGTTGACGTCAGCATGAAGAACGTAAGCAAAAGCACGGTAACATCGCTCATCGCCGTCATGTCGATGAAAGTACTGTGTTTTTTTACATGAACTTTAGCCATAATTCACTCAATATTATTTTTCGTGAGTTTCAGCGTAAGTTTGAGTAAGTGCGAAACTTACTTCTTCGATAGCGTAAGTCATATTATCGACTTTACCGCTGAAATAAGAATACGCGATGATAGCCAAGGCTCCGGTTGCGATACCGGTTGCGGTGTTTACAAGCGCTTCCGAAATACCAACGGAAAGAGCGGTTGAGTCAACGCCGCCGCTGCCTGCGCCGAGTGCGGCAAATGAGCGAATCATACCCAATACCGTACCGAACAATCCCAACAGGGTACCCAGGGTTGAAATTGTAGCAATAATCGGCAAGTTTTGCTGCATCGAAGGGAGTTCCAGAGCGGTAGCCTCTTCAATTTCGTTTTTGATTTCTTCGATTTTTGCTTCTTTCGACAGGCTTTGAGTTTCCATTTCTTTGTACTTCTTCAAGCCCGCATCGACAATCGCTGCAACAGAACCTTTCTGTTTCAAGCAAAGGCTTTCGGCTGCGGCAATGTCGCCTTTTTTAAGGTCTTTCTTAACGTCGTAAACGAAGTTAATCAAGTTGCCTTTTCCTTTGGCTTTGGCGAGAGCAAAGAATCTTTCTACGCTCAACATTACTACCGTTAATAACAAAGTAAGAATGATAGGAACGACGAATCCGCCCTTGTACATGGTACCGAGGAAGTCGCCGGAAATCGGGTGATTTTTGGGGTCGCCGCCTTCAAAGTGCGAGCCGTCGCCCAGTACAAATAAGTAAAAACATACCGCTATTACGAAAGCGATAATGATTACCAGCATTGCTGATACTCCACGAGATTTTTTACCTTCTCTCTTTGTTTTCTCAACTGTTTGTTTTTTTGTTTCCATAAATTTTGTGTTCGTTTAAAGTTAGATAAATTTATTGTTTATGTTTATTTTCCAATTTTTTTATCGCTTATTTGCCTGCAAATATAATAAAATAAATTTAATATGAACAAAAAAAAACAAAGTAGAACATTTTTTAACGAAAAGTTAATATTTCTTGAAACAAATTAAGAAATATGTGTGCTTTTCAACATATTAAATTTCGGTTTTATCATCTTGCGATGCAAATGTTTTTTTACGCCTAAAAACCGCGAAAAACGCCTCAAAGTTATAATTTTCTTATTCTCTTTGCAAGGTTTTTCGCGTTTTTTTTACTGCAAATTTAGCCTCATTTTTTCTATCTTATTGATAATCAGAGAACTATTTTTCCTGTTCTTAAATGCCGAAACTGAACTTATCGGCATAATCGTAGAAGAAAAATCCGAAAATCCCTACCAACAAGATGCCTGCAACGCAAAACAGCAGAGCGATTTTGTTGTATGCGTCCGTCGAAAATCGCGCCGGCGCATCGGGTATCGCTTCGCGGATATACATCGCCTTGACTATCAAAAGATAGTAATACAGCGAGATAACCGTGTTCAACAACGCGATGAAAACCAACAGGTACTGCT